>JASHSN010000613.1 GCA_030038695.1 Nitrososphaeraceae archaeon | reverse complement strand
TAATATACGGATGAGGGATCTAATTATACGTTGTAGAATACAGATTATCCTTAGCCGGTGGTTATAGGGATTTCCGATTTTCAACCTGGTATATTGTTCTATCTGCTCAGTATTTGCTTTGGGCGAAAGACTAGGATGTGAGGTATTATTCCTTCTGTGAATCCCAGATATTTGTTGTTTATTTTAAAATAAAGCTTCGTAGATTTGAGCAGATCAATTTCAAAGCCACTATCAAGTATTATATTTGTAAGTTCCTTCAACTGGCAAACGTTTGTCTCTTTCGATTCTGTAAGCATTTGAAATGTACCTGTGTTAACTAATTTTAATGGGAGTACCATAAATAACGATCTCAATTTTTCTTTGATCGTACTAAGGGGATCAAAATTCTGAGATAGGACTAGCAAGAAATTATCGATTGATCGATCTGCTATATTTGCCAGCAGTCTTTGAGAATCTCCCCAGAACGAAGATGCGTTGGGGGGATCCAGGTCAGCAAACTTTGTCTTTGCTTTTAATACCTCGTTCTGATCTTTAGAAATAGCAATAAAATACTCCGCCCAATTATTCACAGCGATCTTCTCCAAAAGGTCAGAGCGCTTCATACATATTTCAATATTAACTTTTATATACAATTTCCTCGCCATGATAATTGTCCTGTTGAGCTGCGTCGAAGGATTACCTTCATGGAAGAATTGATAAATCGTATTCCATCTTTGCCTGAAAATATCAGGAAACTGACGATTGCGAATTAATTCTTTGAAAGTTTCGTTCTCTGCAAAATCTGAGAAAAATGCGTCAGTTCTGGATACTGCTTCGACTTTCGGCAAATACAACTCATCATACAGATTACTAACTCTATCCCAAGCCCTGATCGGGTCTGAACTCATATATGTTACGGACAGATCCGAAAGCCATAGAATTTCACCAATTGATCGGATTTTGTCTGACTCCTGTCGTTGGGCCTCGAGTTCTAGCAAGAGCTGCGAGAATCTTTCTTGAGCGTGCTTTTGTTTATGATATGGAAAATCTGTGCGCCAAATCAAGGCTTCTACAATTATACTCTCGACAGGCCTTTTTTGTCCTGCCTTGAGATATTCTGGGTGCGTGGTTGCGAATTCTGTAGCAGGCGACAAGGTAGATTCATATTCTCTAAAATAATTCTCAAAATCTATTCTATTCATTGTGAAATACGCATCATGAATTCTGGTTTTGCATATTTCGTGAACAGTCCTCGCGACCTTAGGACCCTTTGGCTGCCTCATATCCCCGTTTTCTGTCGAAGAATACGCTTGCGCAGGGTCATAGTCGTGCAGTAGCGCGGCTATAAGAATTAATTCATAATCTCTCGAGTTGAAACTATGTTTACGAAATTCCTTTGGCATCATTTGCAAGCTCATGTAGCACACTTCCAGACTATGATGGAAATTATGATATTCACTCGAGCCCTCTCCAATACCTTGTTTGGAATATGCATTCTTAAGAAATAGTATAAGAGTGCGCAAATTGTTTATTCGTTCATACGATATTCCTTTCTGTATAGCCAGTTCGATTACGGCTGCAGCTAATTCATCGTCTTGTACATTGGCAAGGTTCTCGTTTGTATCATTGATAATTCGTTTTTTAAGACCTGGAAAATGTCTTATTGCTTGTCTGTAAATCCCTTGAAGAGGCAAACTTTTGTTAAGGTAAATTCCAAGCGCCGTCGTCGACCACGGATATCGTATTCTGGGTTTCTCACGTTCGATAATCTCATCTGCAGTAGCTACCAGATTCTTATTAAGATCGTCTATTAAATAATTCAATTGAGTGGCGTTAAGGTTCAATCGTTCCTTCTGTTCAACAAATCTCATTCGTTCTGTGTTCATTACTGACCATTGAGGAATTTTTACCCTATATCGATAAGATCTTCCGGATCTTCTATGAAGAAAAGAACCACGACTGCGTTGATTCGATTCTTTGTAGGTAACAGCGACGTTTCTCTCGCCCGATTTGTACGGTAAGTCATCATCCTTCACAACTTGTAAAACCACTTCTTTATTGGGTGCTTGGAGTCCGAGTAAAATGTGCCAGTATTTCCCTTTGTCAAGCCAAGGCGGAGCCCGAGTGTCTTTGTCCCAAAAGTCTATTGGACCGAGAGGGACATAGCCTTTTTCATGTTCTCTGGTTTCAGGATTATGAGAATGATATTCATAATCACCTATCATGGGATCAAGCCTTCTGGCAAGATCTCTTGCTGCCTTAACTAGATTGCCTGTTCTAGTAAACTCTAGGTACGCCATTACTCCCCAAATAGTACCAAGAGCACTGAACAACGTGAATAGACTTGCTACAATATCAATGTGTTTTAAAGACAAATACAGTGGCACAAGAGGAATCCCAAACCATCCAGTAGATAACATTCCCATAAAGACAAGTGTAATGAATAACCATCGTGCAAGATCATTGTAGAGTAGGCTAAATGACTTAGCCGTGACGTATGATTCACGATGACAATCATTCATACAGGTACTTCAACCCCATCATGTTTGCTCTGAATTCAACACTTATATCTTGCCGGTAACAAATTACCTTTTATTTAGATAGCCCTTATTTGTCTCGATACTCTGCGATATACCATTCGTGAACCTGCATTGGAGTATATTCTAAACATTTACTCAATGGCTAACTGTTTCTAATGCCAAGTATCAGTAATGAGATCATCAATACTAGTTCCAACATTTATTTTTTATAGACTTACATCTTCTTACTGAACGGTCCCTTTTGCAACTATTCTCGTTCCAAGGTTATCTGGCCTTAAAAGAGCATAATTCTGACCAGAAAAGAATACCAATGGTTTCTCTGGAATTATTTCAATGGTATAGGTATTGCTGTTTTTTATCTTTACGGGCTTGATCTGCAAGCCCACTGATAATAAGTAGGTTTGGTTTTCCGTTACATCTCCTTTATAATAAGGACTCTTGATAAATTCTGCATGAATACCATCCGTTGTTACCTTTAGATTTGATGCACTCGAACAAAGTACGTCTCCCCTAGAAATTTCGTCGGCATTAACACCTTTGATAGCTAGCCCGACTCTCGCAGGACTTTTGGATTCATTTACAGGATCATCATGCATCTGAATCGATTTGACGAGTATGCTTTTTCCACTAGGCAAAATGTTCAATTGATCATAGATCTTAACAGTCCCCTGCCTTATGACACCTAGTATTACTGTTCCGATTCCCTTCACGTTAAAAGCATGATCTATTGGAATTATGCATGGTCCTTCTAAGCTTTTTGGTGCAAGTGCACTCATTTCTTGTTTTAATTTGTCGATATTGTCTAGAAATTTGAAGTTTGAGATCGTCGTGGATCTTATTAATGTTTTTAGCTTTGCCTCATCCACCTCATACGAATGCAAGATGAACCCACTTGTGAATCTAACCGCATCCAATCCGATGATTTGTTCGCCTAGATACTTGTCTATTTTTGTAACATTCAGTATGGCATATTCAGCAAGATTCATTGCCTGCATCAAGGGTTGAATTTTATCAGGAAAGGTGATAGGCACGGTCCAAGTGTAGATTACGTCTTCTAATTTTCTATCAAAAATTGATAGATCTGTTGTAGTCCCCTTCTTGCCTAAATCACTTGCAAATTGATAATCACCAAGAATAACAAAATTTATACTCTTCACTAGAGTACGCCTAATACATGACAATAAAATGTTTCCTATATCGCGTAAATTTTCAGTTTGTTGTCAAGTTTTATCTGTGTACTAGGATTATTGAGTGAGGTTTATGCTGAGTACTGTTGCCAAATCCTATAGTACCGATTAGAGTCATGCTCACCAACCCATCCTCATCCGCATCAACTGGTTCGGTCAAAAGGTGCCAATGTACTAATTTCATTAAAAATTGTCATAGACAAGAAGGGTTTAGCTACTGCCGTGTCAGTTCAGTTTACTCATCGTTTCATAGAATTGTTCCCAGGAGTCATTCTTGTGTCCAGCCCAACGTTCGAAACAGATAACTTCTTCCAATCCCATCCTAGTTAGCCAGCCAGTCTTTTCAAGATCTGGTTTCTCCGAAAATTCGCTTACATAACCTAAACACAGGTATGCAACAGGTTTAACAAAATTCGGAATCGATAGGATTCGCTGAAGATCTTCGTTTGCAAGTATACTTACCCAGCCTATTCCGATGCCTTCCGCTCTTGCAGCAAGCCATAGATTCTGAATTGCACAGCACACACTATATACACCTGTCTCTGCAATTGAAGTTCTCCCAAGTACGAACGGTCCGAACCGTGTAGGATCGTAAGTAACACAAATATTAATAGCAGAGTCGAGTATTCCTTCAAGTTTGAGTGAAAGATACTTATTCTGTTTTGGTTTATCGCTATCCAGCATAGGGATGGATTTGTCTCTCTCCCTGAGGAAGGAATCCTTAACCTGCTGCCTAATTTCATTAGCTTTTATCAAAATAAAATTCCAAGGTTGTGAAAACCCAACGGATGGCGCATGATGAGCAGCGTTAAGAATCTTAGCAAGTATATCATTTGGAATTTCCTTATTTATGAAATGTGAACGAACGTCACGCCTGGAGAATATCGCCTTGTAGAGTCCATTTTTTTCGCATGTTGAAAACGAATCAGTCACACGCATTCTCTAAAATTGAAGATATCTCCCGCCGTATTAGAATTATGCTTGAGCTTCACTAATTAGGCATTTATAATGATATACGACGGACTATACTTTGAATACAAGGCGCTGGTTTTACTGGTGAAGTGTTCACAGGTTACACAAACATAGCTTAGTCGGTCCATATGCAATGTACAAACACACACTGTGTCATGCTGGTCCAGCACCATTACTATTACTTTCCTGTGTAAGTGTAGTGTGGGTAATGTGTATGTGTAGTGTACCACCAAATTGTGCTTAACAATATAGTAGGATCTTTTAGTACATCCGAATTGCAGCTAGACCCGTGTTTAGAGTTCGAATAGAACCTTTTAGTACGTCACAGTAGTGACATTCGATATAATATTGCAGAAGAGCTACAAGCGAAAATTACAATCGCTATAATGGATAGAAAATCGTCTCACGAATTGAACATAAACCGTGTGTAGTATTCTAGTGGTAGTGTTTTAGTTTACAGAATGGACGTTAGAGTTTTAGAAGACAAGAGGTTGTCGGAGATGAAAAGGGACCTAATCTGGCCTAGGAATCCAAACACCCATGCCTTTTCTGATCAGACAAATTCAAGGTAATTTTGCCTACCTTAACAGATCGAATGTTTTCAATAGCATGGGAAACATTTTCAGCATACAGATCTATTCCACGGAATCTCCTATGCCTATATTCAGAAACCATTCCACTAGTACCTCTCCCAACAAATGGATCTAGAACCCAATCACCTTCCTGGGTAGTAAAATTAATTATTATATCAACAAGGTCTTCTGGAAAAATCGCGAAATGTTCGCTCCCATAGTGAGCTTTTGTAGCTACCTCCCAGACATTGCCCGGATTCTTTCCATTTGAATTACATACTGCAAATATTGGATAGTGTTTATGATCTCCTATTCTCTTTCTGGTAGCATGACGTTTGAACTTACGGTAGCAAGTGGGACAATACTTTTCAGGATCATATCCGTACGCCTTAGATATTTCGCTAGTCGTAGGCAATTCCTTGAAGGGAGTATCATGTCTAGCATTATGGACAATCTCTAGGATCTCCGTTATCTTTTCTTTACTTTCGTTTAGTGGTTTATATTGTAACATATGTGAAGGTGGTGTTCTGTTTCTGCCTTCTCTTGCTTCATTTCCAGCTATTCTTATACCATCTAAATTGGTGTAGCATTTTTCGTTCTTGGATAGAAATAATACTATTTCGTAAGCTTGTGAGAGATTCTCTTTTGAGCTGCTCGAAATATTGTTTTTCTTGTACCAAATAATGTCCTCTCGAAATGTGTAACCTATGCCAACTAGTCGTTGTGCCAGCTTGTGTGGTATCATAAGTTTTTCATATCTTCGCCTAGTATCTCCAATCACAATCCATAAGCTACCGTCTTCTGTTAGAAGGTTTCTGCACACGGCAAAGGTTTTGGCCAAGTTATCGATATATTCTGCGTCGGTTTTTTCTTGCCCTATTTCGTAGGGATCATTTCCATAGTGCCTATGGCCATAATAAGGTGGCGATGTTACTATAAGTCGATATTTTCCTTTTTCTCGTGAATCTTTCAGTAGCCCACACAAAACGTCATAGGAATTACCCTGAAGGACTTGATGAAGCAATAACGACTGATTCTTGAAACATGCCAATAAGAATATTAAAGTTACTCACACTGATGAACTAACAAGTAGCTTCAAGAAACGCTATAATGTTTTTTCTATTTATGTATAGTGCAGATTTATAAATAATCACGTCTCAAACGATGTCATCCGTCATTGGTCCTTTGACGGCGAATATATATTTAGGCTCTCCACTTAAAGTTCAAACGTTATTTATTGGGCCGGTGGTCTAGCCTGGTAAAGATACCGCCTTGACATGGCGGGGGTCGTTGGTTCGAATCCGACCCGGCCCACTATAGTCCTGGTGCTATTTGTGGATTCAGTTTATATTATTGCGGCTGTAATCTCTTCTTATCTTAGTTGTCAAGAGCACTAAAGAATAAAGAGGCCAAGACAAAACCCTCGACGACTACTTACAAATGATACCAGTCATCTGCAGATAACGATACTCCAAGTTTGAATTGATAAGAGTTTTAGAGGAATTTTGGTGGACCACGATTCAGTCATCCGTCATGTGCCTCGCTATAGTTATATAAAAATAAAAGGGGTTTTTGGTGCTTTTCAGTTTTTGATTTTCATTGTTAATGGAATTTACCAGGGATTGTAGTAGCCGATGCCACCATATGCATAAAAGCCGTTGCCATAATCGACGTAGAAGCCGTTCCCTCCATAGGTGTAACCCCCACAGCCGCCGCCCCAGCAAGCATATGCTTGGTGGGTCGCAATTATAGGACTTGCAGCAAAAAGCAATATTGCCGCTGCAACACCTATGATACCGGATACAAGAACAAGTCTAGTATTCATTATACTATAATATTATTCTATTTATTTATACGTTATAATACTTCTTTACACGTTTTGAATGTACAAACTAATTCTGTAGAGAGAATACATTTTATTTTTAATCTGAACTTCGCTTCTCTCGATAGTATATAGCAACTGGCAATTCCCGAGCTACAAGGGAATGTAGATTTATCTGAAAATTCGGCTGGCGTTGCTACATGTATGTACTAAAAGATTGTACTAGAATTCGAAACACAGTCTAGGTTCAATTATAATATTATCCTTGGAAGTCCTTTCAAAGACGGAATATTCTAGGGTTCGGCTTATATAAGAATAGCGATTATAGTCTAAATAGACGCTAAAAGACAGCAGATCTCTGGTTCGCGGTAAGCCGCAAGATCGAAATGCTGCTAGCCGACCGATAAGAATTAAACTTCAAATAGGGGTATGTATAAT
>JASHSN010000612.1 GCA_030038695.1 Nitrososphaeraceae archaeon | reverse complement strand
ATCTACGAGGACGAGGATAATGGAGTGATTTACATACATAACGGATCTCGCGAGTATATGGCAACCATGATAGTTTCTGGTGCTACTAAAGAAACTTCGCTCGAACGATGGAGGGCTGCAATAGATGGGGTCAATGCTGCCGAAGCAGCACTCAATAAGGGTGTTGTTGCTGGAGGAGGGGCTGCGGAACTACATGTTATTTCGAAGATAAAAAAGCTAAGATTGAAGGGCCTGGAACAGGTTGGACTTGATGTTGTTGCCTCCGCACTCGAGAGTATCATGCGTCAAATACTTACAAATGCTGGTTACAATGGGCTTGAAAAAGTTATGGCTGTAAAAGCTTCTCCAGGTACATTTGGTATAGATATCGATACAGGTGAACCGATAGACATGTGGAAGGCTGGTGTGCTTGATCCATTGCTGGTCAAGACTATGGCCCTTGAGGCTGCTGGGGAGATTGCAAAATCTGTTTTGCGAATTGATAGGAACCTAGCAGCAGAAGACCTTAGCCAACAGGCTCTATCAGAATCTAAGAGATGATTGAAAGATCATGATTTGATATTTACATGCGTTGATAAAAGCTATATCGAATGCGTTGATCCCACATAGGCAACAGGTAGTCAACTAGTCAGCAAGATTAGGTTCGATGTTCGGCCAACTATTTATAAAATCATTACTAGTTGTCCTGGAAACGACCGAAAATAGACATTCGTTCTAATCTCCCCCAATGTATTATAAAATATATTGACGATTTTCTCTCGAATCATAATCATGTTTGTATTCTAATACCCTTTCTGCAAATATTGACAGCAAGGACCTTACGTGACGCCAATGAGTGCCACCAATATTTTTCTACAAAAATGGAAGATAGTCTTTTAATCTACTACACCAGCTCGAAAAATTTGCTTGTACTTTATGTGCTAGACATTTTTATGAAGCGTAGGCATACAAGGGGAGAACCATATTCAGTCAGTCCTATGGGCATTAATCTTAGTTATGTATGAGTAAACATAAACATCTATACTATGTACAGTTGGTGCACTTGACAGAAAAATATGAAAAAGAGATCGAAATAAAAGGTCATCTTATTGACTCTATGATCCTGACGAGAATCTTTGATTGTATTATGGATCTGAAGGGAGATTTTCAAGTTCTCGATTTCAACATTGGTAAGAAAAAAAAAGATGTCAGCTACGCTCGTCTCACGGTTCATGCAAAAAGTCGGGGACATTTGAAGCAGTTAATGGAATCCCTCTACAGAGAAGGAGCACAGCCTGTAACCATTCAAGAAGCCATCCTGAAGCCAGTTACTAAAGACATGGTGATGCCCGATAATTTTTACAGTACAACAAACAATGCAACTAGAATATACTATAAAGGCACCTGGATAGAAGTCGAAAACATGATGATGGACAAGTGCATCACAGTCGATAGGGATGAAAAAAAGGCAGAATGTAAGATGATTCGCGATCTAAAGAAGGGTGATCTGGTAGTCGTAGGGGAACAGGGCGTGAAGATAATTCCACAGGAACGTCCACGAGAAGGGGTCGACATTTTTCAGTTTATGGGCAGTAGCAGCTCCAGCGAAAGACCTACTCAACAAATTGCTCGAAAGATTGCAATCGACATTCATAACACGAAGAAGACTCGCGGGAGGATAATCGTGGTTGCCGGACCTGTACTTGTACATTCTGGTGGGGCAGACGCTCTTGCAAAATTAATTAGAATGGGTTATGTACATGGATTATTAGCAGGTAATGCCCTTGCAGTTCACGATGTAGAGAATGCATTGATGGGCACGTCTTTGGGAATGAATATCAAAAACGGAGCCCTTGCCGTACGAGGTCATAGAAATCACATGCAGGCGATAAATGAAGTTTTCAAGGCAGGATCTTTAAGGACAATGGTTCGTAACAGGGTTTTAAAATGCGGTGTCATGTATGAATGCATTGCGAACGACATTCCATTCGTACTTGCTGGGTCAGTAAGAGATGATGGCCCGATTCCTGATGTTATTACAGATATTGTGGAAGCACAACGAAAGTATAAACAAGTATTGGAAGATGCGAAGATGGTTTTGATGCTTTCAACTATGTTGCATTCTATAGCTGTGGGGAATATGCTCCCATCATCAGTCAAGGTTGTTGCTGTAGATATAAGCCAGCCAGTTGTGACGAAACTTATAGATCGAGGTACAATACAAGCCATTGGAATCGTAACGGACGTCGGCTCATTCTTACCTACAATAGTTCAACATTTACAAAATTTGAGAAAATAATTTACTAATAAGTGTTAAGAAGAAAGCAACGCGATCAGAACTCGAGGAGGAGAATAGTTCCACAAAGTCGTTGTTGACGCTGACACAATATAGAACTGTGTTATTCCAATACCGCAAGTTTAGTCTTTATTAAATTCAACGCTATCTTCGGATCAGCTCTTCCACCAGTTAATTTCATAACTTTCCCAAGCAAAAAATTAGCAGCATTAGGATTTTGTTTTGCGTCCCTAACAGCAGATTTCTCGGATTTGAATATTGATTCGATAGTTTCAGATATTACATCTTTGCTATCTATTATGGAAGCATCCATTTCATCCAGTGCGTGAGAGGGCATCTCTCCAGTCTTTGTTATCTTGCTAAGGATCATTTTCGCAATGTTCCTGTTGATTACATTCTGATCGATCATTCGTACTAACTCGGCAACATGTTTCTCTTCGATCCTTAATCCTGAGAAAATGGATCTCTGTTCTTTTGCAGAGTCATCTATCAGTCCTAATAGGTCTGAGACAATTAAATTCGCAATTTCGGTTGGTGAAGAAGGATATATCTTAACTGTCGATTCAAAAAAGTCAGCCAACTCTTTATCGTCAATGAGAACCTGAGCCACATGATCAGAAAGCCCGTAAACTCCAAGGAACCGAGTTTTTCTTTCGTGTGGAAGTTCAGGCATTTTTGCTTTAAGTGAAGATATATAATCGTCTCCTAGAACGATTGTTGGGATATCTGGTTCAGGAAAGTATCTATAATCTTCTTCTTCTTCCTTCTGCCTAGACTGCTTAGTTATACTTCTTGCATCATCCCAATGACGAGTTTCTGATCTAACTTCAATATCACGTACCGACATTGTTTTTTGTCTAGTTATCTCATACCGAAGTGCCTTTTCTACATCTCTAAATGAGCCAACATTCTTGATCTCAACTCTATTTCCGCCTTCCAGAGAAACGTTTGCGTCACATCTTACCGAACCATCAAGTCTCGTGTCAGAAACACCCAAATGCTCTATTGTGGATACAATTTTATTCAAAAATATTCGTACATCTTTTGGTTCAGAAAAATCAGGCTCTGTAACAATCTCTACTAAAGACACGCCTGCTCTATTATAGTCTATAAGCGTATCAAGATTAGTATTTCCATAAACCAGTCTTCCAGGATCCTCTTCCAACTGAACTCTCTTAATTTTTGAACTCTTAACTCCATAATCGACTTTTCCTTCGACGCCTATACTACTGATTCCATATGCATTATACTGTGTTATTTGGAAATTTTTTGGTAAATCCGGGTAGAAATAATTCTTTCGATAAAAAACGACCGAGGTAGGAATTTTACACCCTAAAGCAATCGAGATCATGCCAGCATAGTCCACTGCTCTTTGATTTAGTAGTGGAAGAGTTCCAGGAAGGCCAGAACAAATAGGGCAGGTGTTTGTATTCGGTGACATTCCTCTATAATCACACCGGCATGAACAAAATAATTTACTCTGGAGTCCCGTCAATTGACAATGGAGTTCAAGACCAATCTTTATTTCCAATTATATCTTCGGACTCCCATGAATATCAATTATGCTTTCAAAAGATGATGCAACATCAAAAAGGGTTTGCTCTCCCATTTCATTTGCCATTATTTGCAAGCCTATAGGAAGACCTTCGCCAAAGCCTATTGGTATTGATATTGCAGGTACACCAGCTAAGTTAGCGACAACCGTATCGATATCTATCATATACATCTTCAAGGGATCATCAATCTTTTCCCCGAATTTAAATGGCAATATAGGCATTGTGGGCGATATCAAAACATCATACTTTTCAAATAGTGATTTAATTTCTTGCTTTATCATTTCTCTTGCTTTTTGAGCTTTTAGATAATATTTCCCGTAATACCCAGCTGAAAGAACATAC
>JASHSN010000611.1 GCA_030038695.1 Nitrososphaeraceae archaeon | reverse complement strand
GTCCGTACAGTACAAAATACTCTGATGGTTCGGAATACTATTATCTTCCAAAGACGAAGGAATGGAAAAAGAAGTGACTACAGTTTAATTGGTACCAGCTGTGATGGAATTTGCGACTTTCGATCTCATAAATTTCCTACGTGTTATATATATCTCATTTCAAGCGTTCAATAACCGATGAATTGCATAAAGCTTTTACTAGATCGACATATTTCTGGTTCATAAATTCCAATGACTCTGCTAGCTTTTTAGATTTGCCGTATTTGAAACGGATGAGTTCCCTATGACGCCAAAAATGTTTTTCTTCGGCAGCCATAATTGTGCTAAAATAATCAGGCCCCTTTAGCTTGTCAGGTAACTTTACACTGTATGGGAGGAGATATTCAATTGTAAACCATTCATCACCGTCGGGATAATCATTTCCAGTGATAATATCAAAAAATAAATGTAAAACGTCTTGGCCTGCGGTAAGGCCATAGTCTGTAATCAGAGGATGTTTCGCAAGAGATTTGCGGTAATCCATTTTTTGTAATTCAGGCTCAAAGTAAGCCTTGATTATGGCCCTGCGGAAGATCTCGTTCGACTCTTTAAGATTCAAAGATAATATAAGCATATATTTCCTTTTTATAACCTTTTTAAACATTGGGTTGCACACGTTTCCTCCATCGGTTTTGCCCATGATTAATATAATACCGGTGGATTTTGATGCGTAGGTAACTCATACGGGAGAGCGGGGGTCGCCTAGCCTGGTAGGGCGTGGGATTGCTAATCCCATGTTCGAAAGGACACGTGGGTTCGAATCCCACTCCCCGCGCTATACTTGGGGATTCTTGTCGTAAACGGGCTAAGAAATATGTTCTCGGAATGTTGACCCTTCAAGGATCACACCACACAATAATGGTAGATCAGGGCAATGATCTGGAAAAAAAGACTCTACCCAATACAACTCAAAACCCTAGTCCACCCAGAGAACGTTAATACCATTTGCCCTATAGTATCATAGGTTCCTTGCCGGTGATCCTCTCGATGATGTCGTTGATCCCTGCAAAGAAGCCGACGCTGGCAATGCACGATGCCACACTATGCCACGTAGTATCAGATCAGGTGTTATTAGAACGGATCTATGCATATAATTAGATCAGGAAACAAGACCAGAAAGAAGATCTGATGAGATAGCGTTAAATCTTTCTCAAAAAAATATACCTTCTCTGGCAGTTACTCCATTGATCCTACCGTCTGAACATGAACTTTTATAGTAACGTAGGGAAGAAAATATGATGTCGATTACGTCTCAACAAGACCCATGCTGGCAAGTGATCAATAGAGTAAAAGAAACTCGAGTCTTTCACATACGTTTTTTCTCCAGCAACCACAGCCCAAAAGTTTACCTTTACTGTAGGTCAGTTTGTAACGATAAGTGCATTGCTTAAGAGACCCACAGCTACAGGTAGTCTAGAGGAGGATATAGTCCAAAGGGCTTATTCGATAACGTCATCACCAAACAGAGATCATATTGAACTAACTATCAAATGTGAAAAGCCATATGGCTATATCCGCCCAGGTGCTAACAAAGCTGATGGTTTTGCGGCATATTTCTTCGAGCAGATAAAGATAGGAGATAAGCTACAGGTAAAATTGAATCCAAATAAGGATCATTTTCTGTCAAGAATTGCTGGCATGGAAAAAAATATTGCATATTGGTCAGGCGCTAATGGTGCAGAATCAGCCAGAGGTTTAATTCAATATATGGAAGATACAAAGGACCCTGAATTCAACGTAACACTATTCTATAGCAATCCTCGCCTATATGCCTCTGAAGTTCAACATAACAATACTGTGAATATCATTTACTACGATTGGTTGATAAACAGGGCTAAGAACATGGAAAACCTTAAGGTTGTCTTCACTTTTACTAGAGAAAAGGAACTAGAGGTTTTCAGTGATCATCCTAGGATCATCTTTAGGAGTGGTAGGTTTTTCTCAAATCCTGATGGGAGGGAGGAAAGAACTCTCAAAATATCACAGGGAAAGTGAGAACTCCAATCCAATATGCGGAAGTAGTGGTTTCATTAACGGAATCGTTAGGGGACAAGATGGAAAGGTCTACAGAGGGAGTGGCATAATGCAGAATTTAAGGGACATAGAAGGAATAAGATCAGAGAAAATAGATAAGGAGCAGTTCTATCTTCAGTCAGTAGGTGCGCACCATTAAACACATCTGCTAGAACACCAAACGTCATTTGTATATAATGATTAATCATCGCTCATTCTCGTCAATCACCTGTTTAACAAGGAACGAATTCACGTAAGCTCGAACCTCGGTAATTATACTATCAGCAAAACGTACAACCCCCAGCAGTACGTGTTAGGAGATGGTTTTCCATTTAAGGCAGTGGAAATTGAAGTCATCTCTACCACAGCAATGTTGCCTGAAACAAAGGTGTGATTTACCTTCATTATAACTCTCCACTTTAGAACCTTGCCCAAGCGTTCGAACGTATTCTTCAAAAAGTCTTTGCTTTTGTACGCACCGGCTAGCGGATGTGTTCACATGAGAGTCCAATGCACATCATCAGCGACATTATCAAAGAAAGCCTTTCCGTTTCCAGTAGAAAGATTCTCGAACAGCATAACGTATTCGATTGTGAGAGACATGCCTACTTATCATATATATGCCTTTTTTTGTGCTAAGTGCTTAATTGGGATAAATTGGAAACGATACTTCAACACAGATCCAACATTGGGCCGCCAACGCTGACGTAACTAATATGCATAGATTATTTCACACACTGGACTTTCTGTCAGTAGCGGCTTGGGAAGGGCCGACTATACAAAGCCACAGGACTAGAATGTTTTTCTGCCTTGCTATCCGTTCTGCGGGAAAGTTACGATTATCTGCATGTCGTCGTTGCGCTTGAAGCTGGAAATGCTGCGCCTGTCCGTCTTGCAAATTTGGCATTCTGATTTGTCCCCTAATCACACTGCTACCTTGCTCCAAGATAACCGACGTTATAGATGTGATACTTCAAAAGAGCAATAACATAATCACAGTCTGCACCGAATTGCACAAACCGGACCTGGAGAGCATCGAGGTGATCGAAATGACGCCGGGACAAACCATCACGTAGGGAAGACCTATAATCAGAAAGGGGCTCATCTTCTGGTCGTTGAAACGGTATGCATCGATGAGGCAGATTTGTACTATAAGTGGGGCAGCGGTCACACGAGTTCGTTCTGTGCCGGATACGGAGGCAGGTTATGCGGCCGGGAGCACGGTATCAACATAATCAACCTTCAACCAATCAAACACTGCTGCCAACAATACTTACAACGCCTGTTAATATCTTCCGCCACCGAAAAAGCCGCTGTTTTTAAAACACATGTGATGAAATCGGAAGATTGACGCTATAGATTGTATTGCAGTATACGGGGCTATCATATGGTCCTTTTTCAGTCTTAAAATTTGGTTCCTGTATGCAGTATACTTTCGCATACCACATATCGTTGACAAGCCCTATCTTTTCGATATTTTCCATCTAACGAAAAGAATCACATCTAAAGTAGAACTAATAAATGAAACCTAGCCAGGAAGCGAACTCTATAAGCCTATCTTGATCCCAGTCTAAAAAATAAAAACGTAGAGTGGATGCTCCTACTATTGTCTTTCAACTATTGATAATTGGTCTTTGTCACCAGATATATCAATAGCCACCACCGCCACCGCCGTATCCACCTCCGTGATGGGCGTGGTAGCCGTGGGCGTGGTAGCCGTGGGCGTGGTAGCCGCCGCCGTAGCCGCCCATTCCCCATCCCCAACCAGGGGAGCCACAGCAGCAGCCGCAGCCGCCACCCCAGCCACCCCACCATTGAGCATATGCTAGGTGCGTTGCTACTAATGGAGCTGATGCGAACAGCACTATTGCTGCTCCAACAGCTACAGCACTTAGAGCAATCGTTTGTTTATTTGATATCATAGTATTCTTCTATAAGAAGAATATTATAAAGATAAAAGGATTATGAATCTATAATACTTATAATAGTTCTGCTCACTTAAAAACTTCAGAATAAAGAAGCATTTTTTATAAATTATGATTGCATTCCAAGTAGAAATTTAAGGGAAGAACTGTTTTCACCATCTAGTTCCATACCCATATCAATCAAGATTACGTCGTGACTTTCATTAGTTGGTGAGTCAGGTTACAAATGTAGGATTGAATTGTTCCGAGCCGGAACGACTAGACTTCAGTTCAAACTGCGCTAATTAATACACTTGGCATTGGGTCTGGTGTGGAAGCACTGTAAATACATTAGAAACAGAACAGCCAATGACTGCCAAGCATGGATTGGCTAGCTTTACACCATTGTAATATTGGTAACCTTAACGTGCTTTTCAGGAAATTGAAAGAAAGCAATAGTAAATTGATATTTTTTACGTCTACTTTCGATGCTTGCTTGGGAATATAATTTTGCACTTCAGTAATCATTACCCGGTATCACTTGTTTTGTCTTGAATATTACATCCGTGAAAAAATACTTAACTATAACGGCATTGCTATATTAGGATATGTCGATTAGTGTAGGAGGGCAGGTGGGCACTACTACTAAAGCGCAAGATAATACGTATAAATTTCAATGCCATGTCTGTACGAAGATATTTGATAGTTTGTATATTTTGAAGTATCATATACTATTAGAACACAGTGAGTCTAGACGACCACCGATAGGCATCGGTTAAACTGCTGTTAGAATCTCTGAAAATTACGTTATAGTCTGGATTGAAATTGTGAGGGTAAAACTTTTCATATTTGTGTAGCACTCGGCATCATACTAGAGATAAGCAAACCCAAAAATGTCAGTTACACACAGATATGGTCGTCTGTCCACGTACTCTTATTTGATATCATACTTACTGCGTGGACAGACTTCCATTTAACAAGAAAATAAACAACTGTTTTTGTAAGTTATTGTGCTTATTCTGTTATTGGGGGAGCTTCTGCAGCTCAAGAACTAAACCGACCCTTGTCTCACGACTTTGGCGAATTTAGTGTCTGTGACCAGTTTTGCCAAATCGACGGATCTTGGTATAACCTCTTGACAAAGAAGAGTACCAGTTCATGCCAGTCATATAGTTCCGGATCACCACAATAGACGATCAACTGGGAATTACATTGTGGACCTGGTGCAGTGATCAATGCGAAGCCTCGATGCCACTAGCAATATATCCATAGCAAGGCGTTCCCATCAATAATCTGTTACCTCCTGGTAGCGCCTCTCTTTAGCAGTTACAAGCATACATATACTGATTCCTGACCACAGTCAAACTTGGTTGGCTTGGAAATAGGTTCAGACCAAGAATTGGAAGCGGTAAATCCACTCAGCCTACGTCATAATACGAATTAGGCGCTGTGTTGGAAGGAAGAAGATGGATGGATTGAGCAAACATAGGATTTCTTAGGGATGGCTTTTCTCTTCTATCCTTTTTGTCATCCCCTGTTTAGCAAACAAAAATATGTCTAAACATCATAGCTAAAGATCGTATTCGCTTCCGGGGAGTAAGCGAAGAGAACTAGGCAGTAGTCTGGTTTGTTTTATCATCGGGAATGGGTTAAAATCCATTCTCTCCCCATTCCAAAAGAATAGATCGAACATATGGTCACAGTGAAACGCTTAACTAATGTTAAACATGATGATTCGTAAGTTACGCTCTGGAAAACACATGCCCACAGAATGAAATGCGCGCTCTGGGACCATATGCCGCAAAAGGGAGAGTGGTGTAAATTGAAGGACAATATAGATTGCAGGAGCGAACCCGCTCTCCTTGCCGTAACAATACTGTCTTTGTTATGTGTTCCACTTCACTTCCTCACCGAGAGAGCATGGGACGAATAATGCCTTCCTTCATATATCAAGAAACTGTATCAGCCCTTCAGACGGAGTTGAAGGCAGCATTGGTAGACCCTGAGCAGGCTGCCATGGGAAACTCTACTCTACCAACAGTTTCTGACATAGAGTTGCTGCTCAACATTATGGCGTCGATCCATCATAGAATTAAAAGCCTCGAGCAGTGAATGGTACAGAAACCAATTGCAATAGATCGATGCCCCCATGGTTCTAGCAGGAATCCTTATGCATTCGGTACTGGCGGCAATCCCATAAATACATCGTAGTCCGGGGTCTTCCCGGTGGGTGCGATTTAACAATGGTGCGGATCCAATATGAGGGACCTCCGCTATCCACGACTCGTTAGGTGGGTTTTCCTGTGTAGATATAACAAATTTCTCCCCACGTTGTAACTTGAATATTTTGGCGGGCCCATCACATGGGGGGAATAACAGGGCTGGGATACAGCAAGGAACGATTCGCGAGGGGGAGGCGAGACGACACTCACTGTTGTGATCATGTCTGGCCCAGAGGGGCAACCACCAGACGCACTGCAATGTGACCAGTTGACAACCTTTACGCTTAAAGGTACTGCGGCTGAGTCAACACAAGATTAGATAATACAGGACTTGTAACAATGACGATTAGTGCTGCAGAAGCGATTACGCATTTTGAAACTTTTTCATCCTTCAACTAGAACCTTAAAAAAGGTACTTCCAGGTGGTTTATTTGGAATTCGCCAGACAGGTATATTATCAGAGTCTCCGTGACCACGAAGATCTAAAGCGATTGTTCGATAGTTCGAAGGTTCGCTATGATGGGGCTCCAGAGGCCGAAACTATCCGACAGCCCATGGATTAGAAGAAAAGGGAAACCGTCGCCAGCTTCGTGACAGTTTATGTTGACGCCGTTCACAAGGGTCTTTGGCAGGAGTGTACTCCACCTCCTAGGAGCGGGACTGAATTGTAAGTGGAGGAGAGCTGGCTGTCTGTCCTGACAACGCCTGCTCTAGTAGCTTTTTTTGCCTGTTTCCACCTGCTACCGGTTTGCTTACTGCTGCTACCATCATGTTTTCACCTGCTTTCATCTGCTACCTCTGCTACCAAAGGGGCTAAATTGTGCGACGACTGTGCATGTTATATCTCCTTGTTGGTGTGTGTTATTATGACGTGTGTCAACACATTAACCAGTCATCGTAATTATATCCAGTTCTGTCATAGAGAGATATTAAGTTGCTGCCCAGCATAGAGGAATATAGATAATGGGTCTTCCTCCTCTTCTCCCACTTCTGACATTGTTAGAGACAAACCGTTTGTATCTATTGTTCTGTAAGAGTGGGCCAAATTTAAGCCTCGTTATCAAAATGGGCCGGGTCGGAACCACTACATGACTGTAGTTAATTTTGGATTTTTTCAACAAATAATAGAAATTAATGTAAAGATTATACATACCCCTATTTGAAGTTTAATTCTTATCGGTCGGCTAGCAGCATTTCGATCTTGCGGCTTACCGCGAACCAGAGATCTGCTGTCTTTTAGCGTCTATTTAGACTATAATCGCTATTCTTATATAAGCCGAACCCTAGAATATTCCGTCTTTGAAAGGACTTCCAAGGATAAAGCGAAAATCTCTAGGGTTCTAGAGTGCCTTGTGCCCAACTTGGATTAAAGAGTTTCTAATCTGAAATTATTACATACAAAATATCGTCAACAATCGTATTGTATTAACGGACTAGTCTTGGTGCCGAATAGTGTCATAAAAGGTGGGGAAAATCGCACTTCTCACCGCATATATTTTGCCAAAACTGATTACAACAGGTCTCGTAAGAGCCCTCACATATTCTCTCCCGTAGAATTCCATAATGGTAGATGAGAAGGATGTGCTACTAACAAAGGCGGCATAGCAGCTTCTGCAGGACATTCATTAGTGCATAATGGTTTCGTTTGGTTCTTAACAGGCAGACCAGCTACATCGATATAAAATTGAGTACCCCCTACGAACATTCCTAGCAATATTGCGACTACAAGCCAAATGTGGATAGCTATTCTATCGTCGCCATCCTCAGTCATCATTAGAACATTCCTCTTCACGAGACTGCTCCACCTTCTTACATCATACACTCCTGACTTCGAGTAAAAGGATTGGGATTTGATGTATTATTTCCTGACTGTGTATGGTGATGGTGACTCACTAATGCTATATGCAAAGGTCCTAAATCCTAGCCAGCTATATGAGGTGTACACATAAGTTTTGATGACGATGTATCTATTATACTATATTAGTACTGCTTAACGTTATAGTACAATCTTTTAGTACATCAGGTTTACTTCACTTATAGTACATTCTTTTCAGTATATTATAATTGAACCTAGACT
>JASHSN010000610.1 GCA_030038695.1 Nitrososphaeraceae archaeon | reverse complement strand
AACAATAAACGGATTAGGTGAGCGAGCAGGTAATGCTTCGCTTGAAGAATTTGTTATGGCACTTCAATGTCTCTACGGTAGGAACCATAATGTCAAGACCGAGTTGCTCTATGAGACCTCCAGGTTCATATCAAATACGATGGGGATAATTGTCCAACCGAACAAAGCCATAATCGGCGAAAATGCCTTTGGGCATGAATCCGGTATCCATACTCACGGAATTATAAATAACCCTCTTACTTATGAACCAATTAGTCCTGAGCTTGTGGGTAGAAAAAGATGGCTGCAGGCAGGTAAACATGCTGGAGCTCATGGTATAAACGCAATGTTGGAAAGTTTTGGCATCAAGCCTACTGAGAAGGAGCTTTATGACATTGTAGAAAAACAAAAGAATCTTGCAGATAAGGGGAAATCTATCACTACCGCAGAGCTCCTATCAATAACGAGCGACATTATGCGTAATAATAAATTCGAAGAGAAATTCAAACTGTATGATTTTCATATTGTTACCGGGCTGAATATAATACCGACCGCTGTTGTTAGATTGAACACGGAAGGTAAAGATTTTATTGCTTCAGAAATAGGGGTTGGCCCTGTGGATGCTGCTCTAAAAGCTATACAAAAGATTGCAGGAGAAATGGCCAGTATAAAAATTCGGGAATACAAGCTAGACTCTATCACTGGGGGTTCAGATGCATTAGCGGAGGTGTCCGTGAAGGTGGAGGATAAAAACGGCAATGTTGTTTCAGCCAGAAAAGCTGGTGAGGATGTCGTGGTTGCTTCAGTTCAAGCCATGCTAGACGCAATTAATAAAGTGATGTTACAAAAAGTGCTAAACAAATAGAATTAAAGTTTATACCCTATTAAATAATTTGATCAATGATTGTTAATTGGGAAGGTATAGTGTTGCCTTAATACCCGGTGACGGAGTAGGGCCAGAGCTCACTTCGTCTGCGAAAATGATACTTCAAACTATAAACGATAACAGTAATACTAAATTTACTATAAGAGAAGTAGAGGCAGGAGATGTGGCTTTGGCCAAATATGGTAAGGCTCTTCCCAGATGCAGTGCTGATATAATACAAAAGTCACAAGTATGTTTAAAAGGACCTGTAGGAGAAAGCGCTGCAGATGTGATCCTCGTTTTGCGGCGACTACACGATCTCTTTGCAAATGTTAGACCAGCTATCTCGTATCCTAATATTCCAAATCTCTCTCCCAGAGTGGATCTAGTGATAATAAGAGAAAACACAGAGGACGTTTATTTAGGGTGGGAATTTGACGCTGATGAGAATACAGTGGTAGCACTCAAGGTAACGTCAGAAAAGGCATCAAGACGTATCGCAGAGTACGGGTTTAAAGCAGCAATGCTTCGGAATAAAAAGAAGAAGGTGGTAATTGTACATAAAGCCAACGTATTGCCCAAAGGTGACGGATTATTTGCAAGAACTTGCAGGTCAATCTCACAAAATTATCCCGAAATTGCGTGTAGCGAATCTTATGTAGATACATGTGCCATGAATTTGATACGGAATCCCGAAGAATTTGATGTTATTTTAACAACAAACCTTTACGGTGACATATTGTCAGATGAAGCAGCGCAGGTAGTAGGGGGACTTGGTTTGGGTCCAGCTGCTAATATTGGGGACTCTTTTGCATTGTTTGAACCGGTTCATGGAGCCGCATTCGATATAGCTGGAAAAGATATAGCCAATCCATCTTCCATCTTATTATCAGTAAAAATGATGCTAGAGTGGCTAGCTGACAAATATGACGATAGATGCGCTTTTAGAGAGGGACAACGGATAGAAGCGGCCATGATTGGGCTACTAAGAAAAAACAGAAAAACCAAAGATATTGGGGGGATGCTCACAACTACCGACTTTACGAAGCTGCTATCTCTTTCAATGTATTAAAGATTCATTTTGTGAAAGACCATCGCTGTCTCAACTCATAACAGCGTGATGTGAAGAATAGTCGATCTGCTTAAAAGCGGCAAATTCGATCTCGTACCCTGTTCATTCGTCAGCGATAGGGAATTGAACACGTACTAGTATGAGATGTACTCGATGAGCTCAGGGTTATATCCGCAAGATATGGAGATGTACCAGTACAAGATGTGCTGGGATATATAAAACAAATCACAGTATATATATATATTGTACTCAAATCTTACCTCTTCTATGCGAAGAAAAATCCGAGTTGCCATTGCTGGTGTGGGAAATTGTGCTTCTGCTCTTGTCCAAGGTGTTCATTACTACACTAACGAAGGTAAAGATACGACAGGTCTTCTTTCTTACAATCTAGGAGGTTATGAACCAGGAGATATAGAATTTGCAGCAGCATTTGATGTAGTGGATTCAAAAGTCGGAAAGGATCTTTCAGAAGGTATTTTTGCTATACCCAATAATACGATCAAGATATCTAATATAGATATCATGGATGTAAAAATAGAAAAGGCAGATGTTTTCGACGGGATAGGTGAACATTATGCGGAAATTGTTAGGCTTTCTGACAGGCCATCGGTAGATGTTACGAGAACACTTAAAGACACTCAAGCTGATGTGCTTTTAAACTATCTTCCTGTTGGAAGTACCTTGGCTACTCAGTACTATGCTGAAAAATGTCTCGAAGCTGGAGTTTGTTTCATCAACGCTATCCCTGTATTTATAGCATCAACACCAAAATGGCACCAGGCATTTCAAAGTCGAAATATTGCTTGTGCTGGCGATGACGTCATGAGTCAATTGGGTGCAACAGTTCTACACAAAACTCTTGTAAAATTATTCGTAGATAGGGGCGTAAAAATAGAACAAACATATCAACTCAACGTTGGTGGGGATATGGATTTTTACAATATGCTAGATGAAGAGCGGTTGCACGATAAGAGAGTAAGTAAGACCAAGGCGGTAGAAGCGATGGCGCCATATGGCATCCCCATGCGTATAGGTCCGTCAGATTATGTGAACTTCTTACAAAATGATAAGGTATGTTATATATCTATGAAGGGAAAATATTTTGGCAACATGCCGGTGGAAGTCGATGTGAAGCTTAGGGTGGTTGACGCATATAATAGTGCGGGTGTTATGATAGATGCTATCCGCGGAACAAAATTAGCGCTCCAGAGGGGCATTTCGGGTTCACTTGAAAGTCTCTCCGCTTATTGCTTTAAACATCCTCCTGTACATATGTCGTATTCTCAAGCGAAATCCAATTTCACAGAGTTTATTGAGGGCAAAAGAGATAACTGAAGATATGTTAAGAGCCTGTTCACATACAAAACATACATGAACATAAATGGATTGGTAACACTGTAACTGCGTTAGTGAAGAGTATGGTGTTTCCGGGAAAACGTACTATCGAACCGGAATGACAAGGGTGGCATAGGTATCGTGTACAATAAAGAGTAAGATTGGGGTTCTATTTGAGTAGCAGAACTATTTACAGGATATTTTTCTATTTGAAAACAAATTGCATGTCTCAGATTAGAATACGGCTAAACGAAATCGAGATCACAACGCCTAAGGTATCTTACGATCTACTTTGTTCTCACCATTCACAGAAGATTAGAACTCATGCCACGACTAACAAGAGTTCTAACTTATGGCAGACGAAGAAATGTCGGCTTCATTTCTATCCCGTCCTCTTGATGAGATTTGAGGCTTTCCGAATTGTTCTGATATTCTCTTGTACATATTTAGTTCTTGAGTCGATAACGGTCTAACCTTCTTCATTGCCTCTTCAAAATGCCGCATTTGAATTCTTAGTTCTTCTGAATGCTTGTCTGCTTCTTTTCCATCTGCATATTTTGAAATATGTTCCCGTAATGCCATCATGGCTGCAGCCGACGAAAGCGACGCGATATCTGCGCCCGTGTAACCATCTGTATGGTCTGCCAATTCTTCAATCTTAACATCCTGACCTAGGGGTTTTTTCTTTGTATGGATTTTGATTATCTGTTCCCTAGAATCGCGATCTGGGGGCGGTACATACAGCAATCTGTCAAATCTTCCCGGCCTCAACAGTGCTATGTCAATGATGTCAGGTCTATTGGTAGCTCCAATTACTATAACATTAGTTAATATTTCAAGCCCATCTAATTCGGTCAAAAGTTGGCTTATTACCCTTTCGGTTACGTGCGAATCACTAAAATCTCCTCCCCTCGTGGGTGCAATGGCATCAAGTTCGTCAAAAAAAATGACACAAGGTGCAGCTTGTCTGGCTTTTCTGAATACCTCTCTTACGCCTTTTTCAGATTCGCCGACCCACTTTGAAAGAAGCTCTGGACCCTTTATACTTATGAAATTTGCTTCACTTTCGTTTGCAGTAGCTTTTGCCATCAAGGTCTTTCCTGTTCCTGGAGGACCATAGAGCAATATTCCTTTTGGAGGTGTAGCATCTACACGGGTAAAGAGCCCTTGATACATTAGCGGCCATTCCACCGCCTCTTGCAATTCTTGTTTTATCGATGATAAACCTCCTATATCTTCCCATTGCACGTTAGGGACTTCCACAAATACCTCCCTCATGGCTGAGGGCTCAATTTCATTGAGCACTTCCATGAAATCTTGCATTGTTACAATGATCTTCCTCAAAGTTTCTCCAGAAATGTTTTCAGAGGATAGATCAATTTCAGGAAGTACCCTTCTCAATGCTCGCATAGCAGCTTCTTTTGATAAGGCCTGTAAATCAGCACCGACGAAACCATGCGATATATCGGCGAGTTTTTCTAGATTCACATCTTTTGCAATTGGCATCCCTCTTGTGTGTATTTGTAAGATCTCTAATCGTCCATTCCTATCAGGTACGCCAATCTCAATTTCTCTGTCGAATCTACCGGGACGTCTTAAAGCAGGATCAATTGCATTGATTCTGTTTGTTGCGCCTATCACGACTACCTTGCCTCTTGAAGACATGCCATCCATTAATGATAATAATTGGGATACTATTCTCCTTTCAACTTCTCCACTCACTTCTTCTCTTTTTGGGGCAATAGAATCTATTTCATCAATAAAAATAATTGAAGGTGCATTCTTTTCTGCCTGTTCAAAGACGTTACGCAGCCTCTCCTCAGATTCTCCATAATATTTGCTCATAATTTCAGGACCACCAATCGTATAAAAGCTAGCATTTGTTTCATTGGCCACCGCCTTTGCAAGCAAAGTCTTACCTGTCCCCGGTGGACCGTGCAGCAGGACACCTTTTGGTGCTTCCACCCCCAATCGTTTGAATAATTCTGGATGGCGTAGAGGAAGTTCTATCATTTCTCTAACTCGAGCAACCTCATTTCTAATCCCACCTATATCTTCATATGTGATAGCTGGCACACCACCTTCTTTTGATATTTGTACTGCCTTTGCACTTTCTTCAGAAACCGTAATTTTGGTAGAATCGTTGATAATAACTGGGCCTGATGGACTCGTCGATATCACTACGAGGTCTATTCTCTGCCCCATCACATTGATGGGGATGGTGTCACCCTTGGACATTAAGGCTCCATTGAGGTAATCAGTAAGATACTCTTCCGCACCTACTATTCTGAGGGGTTCAGTCGGAGCCAGCGTTATGCTTTTGGCATCTTTTGATTCTACTTTTCTGACCTCTATCGTGTCATTGATTCCTACATCGAGCTTGTTTCTAGTGTAGCCATCAATGCGTATCAAGCCTCTGCCCCTGTCGTTTTCCTTCGCTGGCCAGCTCAAAACAGTACTTTTCTTTCCAACTGATGAAAGTTCTAAAGCGTCACCACTGGATATATTTAGAAGTTCAGCTGTATGAGGATCTATTCTGCCAATTTTTCTGCCTACGTCTCGTTGCTCGGCTACTTCTGCAACTCTCAGACTTGTCACTTTTGGTGATGCTTTGGTATTCTCTGTGTTAGAATTACTAGTTCCAGTAGCAGGATTTTTATCTTTTACACGATCATCTGTATTTGAAGACATATCTTTAGGTTCAGCTTTTAGTTGCTTACTATCGTACTTAAACGTTAGCAGGTTTAGTTTTTTCGTCTGAAATATTCAGGTTACCGGAACGAATTCTCATTAAATAGCTTCTGTTTTAGGAGCAGTCGATCAAATAAAAGATCCGTCGCTTCAAAAAACTCACTGTAACTGACAATTTTAATACTGTCAAGAGAATTTTTTGAAAATGATCGGCGACGATCTCCTTATGATTAAAACGAAATTTGATTATTGTCG
>JASHSN010000609.1 GCA_030038695.1 Nitrososphaeraceae archaeon | reverse complement strand
GATGTCTCAGATGTGATCCGAGATCAAGTTTACAGATATTCTTCCCACAGACACATTTTATCGGCTTTGCTGTTATATCAAACTCTTTAGCTTGATTCATCACAATCCGTAGTTTTCAAGCAAGCCTACCCAAACCTCACTCGTGGTGGGAAATGATGGCACTGCATGCCAGAGTCGCTCAAGTGGTACTTCACCTATCACAGCTATTGTTGCAGAATGCAACAAATCACCTACCTGTGGTCCGATCATGGTAGCACCAACTATTAGATGACGATCTTCATCAACTATGATTCTGGCATGGCCAGAATAACCATCTGTATGTAGCAGAGCTCCTATCACAGCATCCATCTCATAGTCTACTGCTCGTACATTCATATCCAAGCTGCGAGCTCCTTTTTCAGTAAACCCTACAGAAGCAATTTGAGGGTCGGTAAAGATTACTTGCGGTACAGCCGCGTGATCTGCTGTAGCGACCCATTTCTTCCAAGGCTCATAAGAATTGCCTGATTTGGAACCTCCACTATTACTTGTTGTAAGAGTTCCATGAGCACGTTCAATTATTGCCGTAGCACATACCCTAGCCTGATACTTTGCAATGTGAGTGAGAAGCGCTCTATGATTGATGTCACCTAAGGCATAAAGCCAATCACCTTCTACCGCCTGTACAAGACACGTGTCATCAACTTGAAGCCAATCACCTGGTTTGAGACCAACAGTCTCAAGTCCAATTTTGTCTGTGTTCGGTGTTCGCCCTACAGCTACTAAGAGCTCTTGGGCAGCTATAGTAGAACCATCATCTAACGTGATATTTAGTGGAGGGTGATCTTGCTTATGGTTGAGGCGCTCGACTTCTTTGACATTCACATTGGTACGTACTGATATGCCTCTACGTTTGAAGACTTCCATAAGTCTCTCTCCTACAAATGGTTCATACCGGCCGAGTATTCCGTCATTTATACTGAGCAGAGTAACCTTCGTTCCGAGTGATGAATATGCATGTGCCATCTCACATCCAACAGGACCGTCGCCCATTATTGCAAGCGAACTGGGAACTTTCTTGGCACCAGTAGCATTTCTATTTGTCCATGGTTGTGCTTCTGTTAATCCTTTTACTTTTGGAATTGTGGCCCTAGTACCTGTAGATAATACAACGGCTTTATTTGCCACCAATGTAATGTCATCATCCTTGGAACTTACAATCACGCGTCTAGGTCCATCAAGATGTCCTAAACCGCGTACTACAACGACGCCCTTTTTCTCTACCATCGCTTTCATATTGCTATCATCCCAATTGTCAACAAATTTATTGCGTCTTGAGAAAACGGACTCGGCACTAAGCTGACCATGGACAGCCTGCTTGGCACCTTCAACTTCACTAGCCTCAGTTAGTGCTTCGGGCGGTCGAAGTAATGCCTTACTCGGAACGCAGGCCCAATAGTTACACTCTCCTCCTACTAGCTCGTTTTCAACGAGGGCCACAGACATTCCGTTCTTGACCAATCGAATTGAAAGTGTCCATCCTGGTGGTCCTGCACCAATTACAACAACATCGTAAATACGTTCCAACGCCATTTGCTATATAATTACCTAGGAATATGATAAAGTTATCTATCTATTGTAAATGATGACAAAAAAATCATATTATAACAACTTTGAAGAAAATTTAGCTAACCAATCATCTACCTAGACAGAAAAAAAACAAAACAAAAACAACAGACCCATTGGTGATGATGATAACGGTGGTACCATCGACAATATCAGAAAGACTGTTCATACTGATCCTGCATTATCTGAAGTAGTTTCTACAGGAGCTGCCGACATACATGGAATGATACAAACCAAAAGTATCAATTGTTTTTTAGATCACTTCCGTACTTTGCAATTAATTTGTGCACCTTCGGATCAATGACGAAATTACAATAAGGGGCATCTCGATGACTCTCATAGTAATTTTTGTGGTAGTCCTCTGCAAGATAAAAGTCCTTAAAAGGAGTAATCTCTGTCACAATAGGATTTTTGTAAACGCCTGCCCTTTCTAGATCATTTTTTGATTTCTCGGCAATCTCTTTTTGTTTCTCGTCATGGTAAAAGATAGCAGATCTATATTGAGTACCAATATCATTGCCTTGTCTATTGAGAGTGGTTGGATCATGAGTATACCAGAAAATATCAAGGATTTTTTCATAAGGTATAATTTTTGGATCGAATTCTATCTGAATCGATTCTGCATGTCCTGTCCTTCCTGTACATACTTGTTCATAGGAAGGATTTTTCACTATTCCTCCTGAATATCCTGGTAGGACAGAGTTGACACCTTTAAGTCTTTTGAATATTGCTTCACTACACCAAAAACATCCATTAGCAAGCGTTCCTATTTGTGTAGTATTACTACTGCTATTATTATCATTGTTATTGTTCTTCATTTATTATTTTAGGCAACCCCTTTCTTTTTGGTATAAACCGTATAGATAATGAATTGACACAATCCCTAGTGTCTTTATTTGTGAAACCTTCTCCCACAAATTCATGCCCTAAATGCCCACCACAGTTTGCACATTCTATTTCTGTTCTTATTCCATCGGGATCTGGTACTCGTTTGATCGCATTCGGGTAGCTTTCATCAAAACTTGGCCAGCCACAGCCAGCATCAAATTTGCTTTTTGATGAAAACAGCTGAGTGTTACATCTTCGACAGATAAATGTTCCATCTTCATAAAAGTTATCATATTCACCTTTAAAGGGAGGTTCTGTTGCCTTGTGTATAATAACTCTTTCTTCTTGTGGAGTTAGCTTATTATAATTCATGTATATACTACTATAATAATACTGCTTAAAAATAATTTTTCCACTTGTCATCCAGATCTCATCTAGAACGGATCAACATCTTCCAGTCAAACACATTCCTGGCATTTGTATCGGTCATATCCAATATAATAAACAAGCGGTATCAGACTCAATTCGAACTCCCTTTATTGCTCTTTCACCCCTTTAAAACTCGCTGTTGCCTGTACCCTCGTTCTCGATAGCATCGGTATCCGGGGATACCGATGGTATATTTGCTTGGTCAGTCTCATCTACCACCTCAAGATCCTCTTCCACTGTCGGGTCGGTGTATTGTTTGCCGTATTAGATCTCGTTAGCCTCACGTGTCACAGAACTGGTGAAAAGGCTCACTTCATGGTTCTTCCTGGCTATTCTTCTTGCTATCGAGTCCATCTTGATGCGGTGAGATTTCCTGATGTATATCCATGCTCCTACGCTGGATTAATATCATGAAGACATCTGTCACTCTGAGTTTATGTAATGTACACACCTTTTTTCATGAGTCTTTCCCAGTCAAAAAATGTGTTTTTTGCTTGTCTGACCTTGTTTTTCGTCCAAAAAAGATTGGATACGTTGGGCCCTCTTCCAAAAAAGAGTGTGTACTGCAGCAGTTCAGAAGATCAAGAAAATACAAGTTTGTGAGTAAATATTTAAATAACTTCTAATCTCAGCCTGCTATTCGATCGTCGATATCTAAAGTGGGCATATGTGTTTTGACTTAAATAGAGATGGACCACTCAAATGGTGCTGTATCCTTAAACTCGGCTGACACGTTTCCTATACGATCTGGAACATTCACCAGATCAATCTTCTTTACAGGAGATCCTTTACTGAAGTCAAGTTCATCCAGATGGACCAGGGTGATATTCGGATTAGCAGCTCGAAGAAGTAATAGACTCTTAGTTAGATCACTCACCGCATTAATTATTATCTTGTGGCTTGTATTTCGAGATTTGGCAAAGGTGTTTCTGAAATTTCGACACACTACTTTTAGGACATACGAATCCTTGCAACAGCAATCACAAAACCTATGCTGATGACTGGGATAATAAGAGCTTCGTGCAACCAATGAGTTTCCATCGCGCAGCCGGCGATTGCAGCCAAAACATACATAACTATCACATAAACGTAAAGTCGTTTATCAACTGTGACCTTATCCATCTTTGAACGGCGTGGACTCACGAGTCTGCTTATGAAAGTAGTATACGTTCCGGTGATATACGTGGTAGATATGTCAGGGAGCCTTAGAACTTGAACTGCTGAACTCTGTATCCCCATTGCTATCGCAGCCAACGTAACAAGAGAGTACAAGAATGGACCGCTAGGTTTGACAGGAGCGAAAAATCCGGCTATCGCTAACAGCAAGAGCACTAAAAACTCTATCAATAAGGCTTTCGTTATTGCCCTAGGCCATATTTTTTCCGGAGCTGCAGTAGGATTCGCAATTCTAGCACCAATGCTGACACCACTTAGGTAGCCTAAGATCGCAAGCAGAACTATTGCTGCATGAAGAATATTTCCGCTGCCAATCGCTAATGCAACAAGAATGGTGTTACCGGTCAAGACGGACGCGAAAACACCGAGCTTGAGAAAGGCGAGAGCATCTACGAAACCGGATGTGAATGCAAGAACAACTACAAGTGTGTTACGCATCATGAGAGTTTGGTTGAGCTTGGACTGCTCCAATGAAACTATCACTATCCATCAACGTGAGAATCTGTATTAGATATTCTAACGTCCTGCTGGGTAATCATGAGTAATCATGGTGTATATTACAGAAGTTGAATTAAAAATCATCGGCATCAAACTTGAAAACGTGTGGCCGTCACCTGGAAAACATGTTTCTTGTGGCCGTACTATGTCCTGTTTC
>JASHSN010000075.1 GCA_030038695.1 Nitrososphaeraceae archaeon | reverse complement strand
TCTCGGAATTGCGAAACATTCCTCTTCCGAATCATTAATAGGGACTGTTTCCTCTCACTTTTTGAGGTCTCGCAGATATCCTGTTCTTTTGGTTCCCTGACAATAATATGCGAACATATTATTAGATCACCACTAGCAAGATATACAATAGGACAAATATGAACGCAGCCATGATGTAGATGAGATATAAACCTAATTTCCCTGGCATAACTCTTCTGGCCATATTGGATGACAGAGAAAGGGCGAATTTAGCTAATACGTCATAGAATTGCTTAAAGACATCTAGTACTTCAAGCTCAACAAAATATTCCTCAGGCGATAGAATTACTGGGCGCACAATATTGGTGCCTATTTGAGCAATAGTTTCCTTAGTTCTAAACACGAAACTTAACATTATCCTAATAGGGGTACTGTAACCAAATGAATTATAGACGTCTGCAGGATCACTTGGTTGATCTGCACCGCTAAACCATCCATAAGTGCGTCTAACACTCCATTTGGTTCCAAATCTTGAAATTGCAATTGGCACAATTAGAAGGATGACCATGAATATAGCAGTAAAAGTTGGAGAAAATCCTCCAAATGGCTTTCCTGATAGTATTACAAAGTACGCTGGAACTCCTAACAGACCTGTGACAAAGCTGTCGATTGTTCTAACTTTGAATATCTGAATGGTGCTGTTTGACGCGAGGAAGAATATGCAGGGGGCAGCAACTCCTATTACTACTATAAGAATAAGAAAATAAGAAAAACTTACACTAATTGATGGTGAGGAATTAGACGTTTGCTTGTAACCATCATTATCGTTTATTTTCGTCTTGGACGCAAGCGGTGTCGTTCTTCCAGAAGAAATCCCGAATCCATATGCCTTGGTCATTGCTACAATAATTATACCTGCTGCCAGAGCAGAGATAGCTCCAACTAGAATTCCAATGATCTGACTTGAAGTATCACCGAATCTAAAAGATTGGAATAGCACTTCCAAAATCATCCACTCGGACACGAATCCAGCAAGTACTGGCATTGCCGCCAAAGAAAGGATCGTAACAATTCCTGAAAGATTAATTACGATCCTTGTTTTCTTGTTGAATACTGTCACTACGTGGCTATGAGCACTGCTAAGATCAAAGCTTCCTTTGACTTTGCTTATCCATCCCATTATCAAAAATAGCGATGCTTTAGAAATTGAATGAGAAAATGCATGATACAGAGCTGCAATTAGAGCAAAGTCGGCGAGTAAGACTAAATGATAGTGGGAGGCCAGCAGATACGCACCTATAGCTACAACAATCAGTCCGTTATTCTCGATAGTGCTGTATGCTGGCAATCCTTTACTATGTTCTGATACTGAAGCGAAAAGTGCGCCCAATAGAGAGGATATGCCGCCAACTATAAGTGCAATCCACCCCCACCACAAATCATATTGTGAGATATGCGATAAGATAGTGATAAACCCATAGACTCCCATCAATGTCAATGTAGCTGAAAGAATCGCTGATGCGTTTGTAGGTGCGCTTGAATGAGCTATCGGTAACCATTCGCTTATATGGAAAGGAGCTATGCCCATCTTTAAACCAAAGCCGATTAGAGCAGTGACAAAGATCCACGCTGCGATTGGTCCGCTAGTATATAGGGACGATATTGCAAGAAAGTTAAAAGTTCCAAATGTTCCATATAGTCCAGCAAAGGAGAGCATAACAAAGACCGTACTTGCCTCTCCAAAAGCTAGGAAAAGATACGCAGCCTTACGAATTCCATCAGGGTTACCTTTACCTTGAAGTATCACGAAAAAAGATGAGATGGTCATTGATTCCCAACCTATGAGAAACGATACTGCATCGCCACTTAGCATGATGACCACCATGGATAACATCGTCAGTACAAGTAATGAAGAGAGTCCTTTGGAATAATCATCATCATATCTAAATGAATATACACACGTACCAAGCCACACAAGACATGAAATAAGTAAAAAATATGCGTTTAACGGTGTTATCACAAATTCAAAAAAACTAGTTTTTGTTATCTTCCAAAGGCTAAATTCTGTGCCATGACCAATCAATAATAATGTTGCTAACGATAGCATAATGCCAAAGACAGAACCAATGATTCCAAAAGAATATGAAGCCTTTTTTGATATGCGTCCTACTAAAGTTCCTGTTGCTAACGAAGCGAGTGTTGCAATTACTAGTGCAACGGTAAAAAAATCGTAAATGGGCTATCTCACCTTTTTTTGAAATGCTATCTTGTCTTCTATCCTGTTGGCAAAGGAATCTTTCTCTAATTTTCCCACAGTTAATAACAAACCTTCGAGGATCTGAATAGGAGTGGGTGGACACCCAGGAATCGTAACATCTACAGGTATTATATCGCAGATTGGAGATACAAAACCTTCCGTATCATGAAAAATACCTCCACTTATTGCACACGCACCGATAGATATCACTACCTTGGGAGTCGGCATGCTCTCATAAGTTCTCTTTAAGACTTGGACCATTGCAGAGTTGAGTGCTCCTACCACAATGAGTGCATCAGCATGTTTAGGAGAATTCGTGAAGAAAATGCCCAGTCGCGTAAGATCATAATAAGGATTGGAGAGATTGAGAACCTCTAAATTACAAGCATTGCATGAACCAACATCGATCATCATTACATGAAAGGATCGTTTAAAGATTCTCAGCTTCTTCCACTCCTCGACAGCGTTTTTCTTAGATTCGAGCTCTATTTTTCTTGCTTGCAGCGCGATCTTTCTTTCCATTTCACCCTTATCGTTGCCGAAGATAAACCCTGCATCAGCGCAGCGCCTGCAGTATATGCATTTACCAAGATCAATGTTTGGTCCCGACTGAGCTTGTATAGCATCAGTAGGACAGATTAATTCGCCCTCGACCCAATTTGTATGCACGGATGGTGAAGGAGGTATCGAATTTACAGGGATTTCATCAGCAGTAGGCGTTTTTACAGGATATTTCGTTGTCAATATCCCATTTTTGATTCCACGAAGTATCCAGAACTTGGCCATGATTATATAAACTCCATCCATCTATCTACCTATCCGAATCAGCATATACCAATCCAAAACTTTCAAATGCAAATTGAAAATCAGTAAACACATTTCCTTCTAGACTTCGAGCAAATGGTAGCCAATTAACTAGTGAAGAGGGTCTGATATGTAACATCTTGATACAACCGCCATGGTCTAGTTGGACCACATGGATTAGGTCGCCACTTGGACTCTCAATTCTGCAGAATGAAAAAACATTCTTCGAATGGTTAGTAGATGGTATGTCAGCATATGGGGTTTTTGTGTCTCCTGATGGCATTCTATCAAGTAGCTGCTCTAGTATCAAGGTACTAGATTGTATTTCTTGTATTCTTACCAAAGTCCTAGCCATAGTATCCTCGTCATTTTCAATTTGCACTTCCACTATTATGTCGTTGTACGGCTCAATAGGGAAAGCCAATCTA
>JASHSN010000608.1 GCA_030038695.1 Nitrososphaeraceae archaeon | reverse complement strand
ATCCATTTCAACAATAAAAACATTGGACCAGAAAGGTGACAGTCAATTTGAATCGCCTTCTCAAGGCTATTATGCATATACACTACTGTTGAACTAACCCGAGATCTCTTGATACATCTGAAACGTCATTATACTCTCTCACTTTCTTTCATGTTCTGCTCTAACATATTCAATAGGTCTTCTTTCGTTCTGAGATATTGGTACCTTTCGTCGTACAAGTCGGATAATCTCATCTTTATAAGTAGGAAAGTCCAATTCTTTAAGCAATTGTCCCCATGCTGCAGCGTTAGCATAATCCGCAACGTTCACTTCCTTTCTTTGGCCTTCTACTTCGCCTTGTTATACTTATGAACCTGCATAAATAATTGCTGGTTTTTGACCGGCGGAAACATTGTCACTAAGGCAACAAAGAGCTCATCGTAATGTGTTGATTCATCATTGTCTGTGCAATCAAATTTAGCTGCCCTATGTTTTCTGACCTTACTAGAACCAGACCCCCCGTCTGACAAGTACTATTCAATATTAATATTTCCATGTTAGAAAGGATAACATGGATATTAATAATGATAAGTACTATGATGCGAATATCACAGATGAAGATCTAGAAACTATTAAACAAGGCATGATCGAAGCGAAGAAACAAGGAATGCTTGAGGGACATTTGGTCGAACTTCCCTATATCATTGGGCAAGAGGAGAAGAAGTAAAGGAGTGGGTCTCAGTTGATATATTTCAAGACTTTGAATCAAAGAAAGCAAAATTAGTATTTAGTGATAATTTTCGTGAAGAACATTGCATACATTATATGCCCGTTATTAAACGGATATACCTAGACAAATGGCAAATAAAAGCATTTTATCCAGTCGATAAGTATGGTGAACAGGTACCATTAGTTAACCGATATCTAGCAGATATAGGATGTAGGAATATCGATGAAGTAGCGCTCATAAAGACTCAGGAGACAGCCGAAACCATTAATGTAAGGTCCCATGAGAAAGTAATCAAACTTTGTGATTTTGACCTTAGCGATAATGAGGAAATATTAAATCGAATTATAGAAGCAGATGAAACTGGAGAAACAGTCACGTTAGAATTCCCCAAAAACGAAGACTATGCAAGAGCGTCAATTAGCATACATCCAGATCTTGCACTATGGTGTGCAGATCTCACACTTAGTGATAATATTATCACTAATCCTCAAAGATATTATCACGGTTTTAGGGCGATCATATCTTATCTACAATACAAGGTTGGTGTGACTAATTTCAACGTATTTAATAGTGATGGTAATTGGATTGACATGACCTATTTTGATTTCCTTCAAATTGGAACTAATTCTAGGTAAATATCTGTTTGATATCTTTTCTCCTTCATAATCTGGCAATAGCAAATTATAAATTTCATATGTTACAATTGTTTGTCCTTTCTTACTTGCCGGGTTTTCTATCTTTTTGCGGTAAATGGGGCTTTATTGTTATGATTATTGTTATGGAGCATACGATACGCTTCCGCGCAGGAGACCCAGTTAACAAGTATTGATGTACTAAATAGCTTTTGCACAGCGGTCATGGTTTCAGATTCAGTTGAATTGACATCTTGAGCAATGACCCCAGTGAACAACGCTGGGTTTATGTAAGCAAATCCTCAACAGATCTTTTGGAAACTTCTTTATATCAAAGAAATTGCCTAAGCGTTGGTATAGTGTTGTTCTAAAATTGTTATACTAAATTTTTAAAAACAATGGATCTCTAAGACAGGAGTTGCCGGCACTATTCTCGCGTAATCTTATACATGACCCGAACCCAACCTTAGACGGAATGTTAGTACTACGTTGCTTTTTCTGTAACGCATTTCGGACGCCGATAGAATATGATATGAGGGTTCATTTATTGGACAGACATCACCTCACACATTTACCCCTGAGAGGTAGAGGGTTTAACATGGATTATAGAACACGTTTTGTCGTCGATTTCATAAAGCGAAGAAAGCCGCAGGAATTTTATGATCACAAGACTACCAAATTTGCTCCATTAAAAAACATACCTTTTCCAATTATCTATAGTTAGCTTTGTTTATTCCTCTTGACCTTGCTGCGATGTATTTAACAACAATCCTTGACAGGATCTTTTTGTGATCTAAATTATTTTTATATAGTAATTACTCGTTAATAGTCTTGTTAACAATATAACATCATTATTAATAATAAAGGTTTATATCTTAATAATCTTAATAATCTTAATAATCATTACCGTACAATTATGTTACAAAAACTGATGTTAGATCCAAAACAAGAGATTCTAGACATCATCGACAAGAATTCCTGGAAATATAAACACATCCAACCATATGTGAGCTTTGACGATCAAGGGCAGGTCAAAGGATGTTGTATCAATGGTCTCGTGATGCTTTCAATGGGTTGGAAGCCAACGAAAGAGGATTGGGCATGTGATAGTACCTTTAACTCATATGCCACAAAAATGATAGATAGACATGGTCCAAACATTATCACAGAGATAAACGCTATAAATCAGATTTCGTTATCATGGCAGGACGGAAGAGATAGACTGGCGAAACTGTGGGAATTATAGTCTCTTAGCTGACCAGCATTCCGTCAAAGCAATCGTCGAGCCATGGACAAACAAGATACTAATCATTTCATTTTTTGGAACATGCTTCAATCCACTCCAATAGATTTTGGCTTAGACATATAGCGAAAGAAATAAAACTTAAGCCCAGTCTATTAATTAAATTCAAGTTTATAGAACAACAGGCTAGCAAAGGTAATGTACTAGCCAAACAATACCTTGAGAAATTAAGAAAAGATGAGGTTAGCATCGATTGGGCCCATAGAGTATTAGTCACCGGTATTCGTCAGCAAAGGATGTTAAAGATGATGACAATTGCAGATAATAGCCATTTCAGATATGATAACGATATAGAACTCATCCAGTTCATAGCTTCAGAGATGCGAAAAGAAGGATTAGATCTAAGTAATAAAGAGAATCTCGATAGTTACCTAAACACGAAGTTTATGTAACTCTTTAAACGAAATCTACAGATTTGATGATGATCCATGGCGATCCACGCCTGCATACACATTGAAAACGAAAATGATCTCTAAATTCATCATTTGCTGCTAGAAGAGGAATTGGAAGTTGAATTTGTAATCAAAGATTTATTTGCCGACATTTCACCGGGAGTAGTAGAGCGTTGTGTGAACCCAGAGTGAGCTTCAAGCCATGCGTAAAGGTCTGCTAAAACATACGGTGGTATAGGTCCAAATGTAGACAACCACTGAGATGAGGGATAAAATCCATGTCCAAGATTAGGATATGTCATCAATGTATGATCAGGATGGTTTACATCTGTTAATCTTTGCTGCAAGAGAAACGCTTCTTGAACTGGAGTCTGTGAATCATTTTCTCCCTGGAGTATTAGGATACCGGTAGATTTAGAGACATTACCAATGATGCTTAAATTTGGTATCATATTAGATATTGATCTATACAATATAGGACAGACTCCAACATAGTTGCATTTGGACGGATTGAAAGCTGTTAAGTTTTCATATGTCTCTACCAACATGGGTTTAAGTTGCTTATTAATACTAATGTGACCTGTAGTACCAAAGACCTTTGCTATAGTCGTAGTTATGGCTTTTGTATTATTAGCAAGTAAGAGTGAGTTAATGACATTGACGTAAGAGTCTGATAATGGCAAGAACTTCAATAACACAGGAGCATTTGCAATTTGTTGTATTGATATAAGTCCAGTGTGATTTTTATCCAATACTTGCATAGCGTACTCTAAAGGTAAGGATACGTCTGTAGCGTACTCTACTACTTTTACAGGGTTTTGAGCTAAGGCGCCCATAGGTATTAGGTTCTTTACCTTCGTCGAATTATCTATTGCTACCCTTGTAGCGTAAAGTGTACCTTCACTATGACCAAGTATGCTTATTCTATTAGGATCTACTTCAGGTTGTTGTATAAGAACATTCAATGCTTTCTCCGCATCATGTATGAAATCATTGGCTGTAGCATTTCCGTATACATTTGAATTCGAAATAGTATTATTTACACCAACACCTCTTTTATCATA
>JASHSN010000607.1 GCA_030038695.1 Nitrososphaeraceae archaeon | reverse complement strand
GTGTATCGTACCAAAGAATATGTAGAAAGGTCATGGGAGGAGATAAAATTAGAAATAGATTTAGCTGCCAACGCATATCCAGATACTCAACGCATATTTCTTGCCGATGGAGACGCGCTGAATGTTGCTACTGACAAACTGGTTCAGATTTTGGTATACTTACATTCCAAATTCAGGCATTTAAAAAGGATTTCGTGTTATGCAATGCCAAAAAACATATTCCAAAAGAAAGACGAAGAGCTGGATAAATTAAGAGACGTTGGGCTTGGTATGTTTTATGTAGGAATTGAAACCGGTAATGATGTTCTTCTGAAGAAAGTAACGAAAGGTGCAACAAGCAAGGGAATTATTCAGAGTTGTAAAAGAGCAAAACAACATGGATATATTTTATCGTGTATGGTAATTCTGGGACTTGGTGGAAAAACATATACTAAGGAACATATTCGTGATACTGCACGGATCATCAGCGAGATTGCTCCTGATTATTTAGGTGCTTTGACATTGGTTTTAGAGGATGGCATTTATAATGAGTTTATCACCAAATTCGGTGAGTCTTTCACCGCATTGGATGATATTGAAGTTCTGGAAGAACTCGAAAGGCTTGTTTCAGATTTTAACCCAGGGAGGCCAGTAATATTTAGGGCAAACCACGCATCAAATGTCTATTCATTCGCTGGGACTATTCCAGAGGATAAAGCCAAATTGCTCTCGTTGATCAGAGAATTAAAACTCCGGCCAGAAATGCTAAAACCAAAGATTTTACGAAGATTCTAGACAGAATACAATCCTTACTTTCTGCCTGGTAGTGATTTATGTAAAGAACACACACATTGAATTCATTACTGACCATATGCCAAGAAAATACGCTATCAAAGGATGGAAAGTATTTGCGACTTGCAATGAAAATGAAAAGGCGATGTCAATGTCTCCAGTTTGGATAATTGATCCTAGCTCACACCTATACTCACCATAAAGATGAATATGAACACTATCTTTCTAATGCGGACGACTAGGCAATAGTTACCTCTAAGCTTTCAGAAATGGAATGTGGATGATAAAGAAACAATCTTCTGGCTTTGTCTAGCACTGAATTTGCGTAACTTTTATCAATGGAAAAATCAGTGGATGCGACCTCGGGCGTTAATTTCTCAACGAGCTTAGTGAGCAGCCCAGCTCCCACATTTCATACATAGGATTGAAATCACAATTGTTAACAAAAAGCCGACCTTACAACGTTTTGTTAGCATGTATGTAAATCGGATCACAGTATTGTTAACGTATCCGCAGCACACGTTTTAGATTCAACGATGTCATGGTGGAAATTCCGAAAAGCGTGAACCCAACGTAAATTCATCGAAAGATGCCCCCCTCCCCACCTGACAAGTACTGCTCAATATTAATACCACCTAGTTTCCATGTTAGAAAACAATGGAAGATAACGATACACGTGACAATATTACTTCTCCGGTGGTCAAACAAGATAATATTAATGAAATACCGAAGACCTCGTTGCGTGATCTAGAAATTCAAGATATTCAAGGTATTGGACCTACTACAGCAAAGAAGCTAAAATAAGTAGGCATTGTGTCAGTGATGGATTTGGCAGTAACCAGTGCTGACGAGTTGGCTGTGGATATTATTCTAAACCGCTATCGACGAATTATGTATAAAAAAACATCAATAAAGATAGATAAAAGAATAACAAAATGCTTAATCGCTGCTTCCGTTCTTATTGTCGCGACGGCTCCTTTGTTATATAATGTTGTGTTGGCTCAGCAGCAGCCCCCCAAAACTGCAGATTTAACAATTGAGAATTATGTTAATGCAGTCAACCATTGTCCCGCTGCCTATGCAGCTGAACACCATTGTCCCGAGGGATCAAATACAGGTATGCTTACGACCATAACGATCGTAGCTGCGGCGGGCAGTGGTTTACCACCAACCAAGATCGAATTTCCAGCCGGTCCTTGGGGCAAGCAACAAATTCTAACGCCCCACCCAGCGATACCCATTGGAAGGACGTACGAGATAACAACTAGAGTACCTATACCTGAGTATAAGTTCGACTCCGGTTATATACCTGACTATGGTCCAGTCCATGTAACTTTCAGACACGTTAACACATCTATTGACGGCGCCTGCAGAGCAGGACCGGATAAGACAGCACACTGTGAATCAACGATGAGTGACGGTGGAGGCACAATTAAAGTAACGTATAATTGGAGCTATACTAAAGCATGATCGAGATCGTCAGCAGCATTTAGAGGATAAACTTTCTGCCTCTATTCTCCAGGACAACGTAAATCTTCACAAATTGGCGGACCTGGTTTGGTCGTACGCATGATAAGGAGAATAAATCATTATTGCTATACGGGCTTTCCCTTCTGGGTCCAAATTTCCTGAACTATCTCCTATAGCGTATGGAAACTTTTGTTACAGTAACAGACTCCATAGAAGCAGTCGATATTGTTCGAAGTGTATGGACCAGTTTAGAAACCATGCGTCAATAATCGGCCTTATCTATCTATAGTCATATCTATATGCATACTACTATACTACCATAAATAAAGGAGTGTAATATCATAGGTAGATGTGTGATGAGCAACATTGTAGTAACTTCAGTTAAAATTGATGAGGAATTATGGAAGGAAGCGAAAATTGAGGCCATAAGACGACGGATAACAGCAGCAGATCTTCTTAATGAGGGATTAAGGAGAGATTGCAATGTGCAAGAAGTCCGGGAACGTAAAGAAGGATTCTTTTGCAGAACATTCCACGGCCGCAGTATATATGAGATGTTTAATACTGCTTTGCATGATACTTTGTACCATTCCGAAACGGTCGATAAGCCGATATCATACGGTCGATAAGCCGTAGGCCGGTCGCTTTAAAGATCAAATAGTTCTCTCAACTAGATGCCCCTAAGGGGGTATCTTTTTGTTGGAAAAGTGATAATTCTGGGCAAAAAATGGCATTTACTGCGGAAGAAAGGGGGTAGGTGGTGTGTGTGCTGCTTGTTCTAGTTATATCAGCAGGCTAGAGGCCGCAGGAATATTGGAATGTACAGGACTAGACCAGATATACGAAAAAGCCGAATATGATCTTCAACACCTGATAACATTACACAGGTGAGTAAAAAATCCTAGGAATGGGGTTCAATACTTCCTCCCTGGGCACGCCAATCGAATTCTCTCTGCCAATAACGAACCAACTCCTTGAGAGTCGTGCTATACTCCCATCCTGTGTTAGGAATCTCGTCGGGCCAACGGGTGTGTGCTACACGCTCGCGAGTCTTGGAGAGTTGCTTCTGGAATGTGCACCTGGAACGGTTCAACATTCATTTTAAAGAGTTACCTTTTACCTTTTAATATATTACTCTCTAGGGGTATCTTTTTCTTGAAATTGTATGCAAAAAGGTGGTATTTACCTACGAAAAGTGGTGCTGTGTGTGTACCCATCATCTGACCACTATCTGACCATCATCTGACCACTATCTGACCATCATCTGACC
>JASHSN010000606.1 GCA_030038695.1 Nitrososphaeraceae archaeon | reverse complement strand
ACTTGTCATGATCGCATGGAAGGCTTTTGATTATGATGTTAGGAGATATTCCACCAGTCCAGATCAGGGTATTACATGATATGGTGACACCATCGCTTAATCTCACCTTATCTCGTTCAGCTCCTACAAGACGAGTGTTCAATATTACGTCAACCCCATCCTTTCTTAATTTTTGCAATGCAAACTCAGCCAAGTCTTCTGTAACTTCTGGTAGAATCCTTCTACCAGAATTGACAAGTATCATTTTCGTGTCTTTATCATCTAGGTTGTGATAATAGTGTTTTATAGATTCACGTACAAAGTCGTTTAATTCTCCAACAGTTTCTACGCCAGAGAAACCTCCACCGACAACAACGAACGTTATCAAACTTCTTCTGAGCTGCTTATTTTCACTTTCAACGTCTGCCTGTTCTAACATGTTTATGACATGATTTCTCAGTATCATAGCATCATCTATGTTTTTCATCGTGAAAGCGTACTTGGCTACTTGAGTCATTCCAAAAAAAGTTTGTTTCACCACCAAGCGCTAAAACAAGGTAATCATATTTCAATACGTGACTTCGCCAGGCAATTGGATCTGTTTCCTTTCCTACTGCGTGAGTAATAAGAACTTGTTTATTTTCTAGATCTACTGACTCTATATTTGCTTCGTAGAACTTGGCTCGATTACAAAAGGTTCTAACCGGTGTTACTATATGTCTTGTTTCAATCATTCCAGACGACACTTCTGGAAGCATTGGTGTAAAGAGAAAGAAGTTATCTCTGCTTACTAGTGTTATATCAACACTTACATCATCTTGAAAAGCTTTCTGAAGTTGTCTTAGAACTTCTATTCCTCCAAATCCACCACCTAAGATTAGTATTCTTTTTTGCTGAATCGGAGTCTTTCCCTGAACAAGTTCTTCATGTTTTTGATATGAGTCGATCCGAGAAAACGAGATATCGTGTATGGAACATCTGTATCTACTTCCAAATTTTATTGAGAGAAATGATGATATTATGCCGAGAGTAACTCCAAAAACTAGATGCGTAACAGCTGAACCAACCACAATATATAGAAAGTTGCTAGAGATGTGACGTGCTGCCTCTTGTTGGCTCATAAACATCACCTTAGACATCGTATGTACAATTTCAGGAACTAAGACAAATTGCTGTAGTGGTATAAAGAAGACTATGAAAACAGCAGAACCTGCTATAAGACCAAAGATTAGGCCATTTGATAGTTTACTTATGTTTAATATGCCACTTTTGTAAAGAAATATGCCTAAGATTATTCCTATGGAAATGGTTGTCAGAATATGGATTGTTATTCCTGCTATGATGGACGCCGGTGAATAAATCCCAACAATATGTCCAAACGCTATCCAAGTAAGATAATATGGCAAACCCATCCCAACTTCCAAAATGGTTTTTGGGATAATCATTATTAAGGCACCAACTACTGCTCCTACTACTACAAAGAATACTTCTCTCCTAAGAGAGAAATCCACTCGTATTAGCCTGACGTCATTTTGCATCCTTGATAATAGTAAAAGTATAGATAAATGCTTATTTCCAAATTCTCTCCAGATTTCATGCAAGCAAACCATTTCAACTATAATAACGATATAGAACTCATCTAGTTTTTAGCTTAAGAGATGCAAAAAGAAGGATTGGATCTACAAAAAAGAGAATCTAGATAGTTACCTAAACACGAAGTTTATGTAACTGCCATCAATCATTGCTGTTTTGATTATTAAACGTCTCAGTTTAGGCGGTATTTATGCGCCACCGTCGAAGAGGTTTGTTAAGTCAGCCATTGACTATTACTGTTTATCAAGTCAGTTCCAGATTTATTTATTGAATGTTAAATTATTTATTAGGTGGCTTTATATCTATGTACACACTATATATTACATATGCTAGAAAGTGTCACATACAATCAGCCCTCCGTCTCTATAGACATTCCCAAAGAAAAGAAAATAGTTGTTATGAATCTTTACCTATCTAACATAGCCGAAGAATTCATCGCGATGCAAGTTGATATGGAGATACCTCTGGTGATAAGCATTCTAAAGGAATTGGGAGTATACAGAGGTCAGATGGATAATGAAAAAGAAGTGACACTGGTAAATCATAGAGTATGATGGACTGACATGTGGCCTTATTACGATATCAGAGAAAGGATGTTGAATAAGAAAGAGATGGGATAGACATTGAACATAGAGGAAATACCAGAAGAAATTAATGTTCATCGTGAAATTTTTGGTAAAGATCCAATTGAAGTAGATTATGATGGTATTGGTCCATGTCCCTTCTGTAATTCCCGAATTGACGAGTTCAATTTTTGTGCATGTGGCGGAAATCTTGGTGTCAGCTAGAACTAATCATTGCTCATGAAATGTGCACAAGAGATAATATTTTCCACCCAACGTCATGATGATAATCTGAAGTTTCTAATTATTGACGATACTCTAGATAGTTACCTAAACACGAAGTTTATGTAACTGCTGCAGTTTTATTATAATCCGAGTATCCACTAGAGCTATTCAATTAATGCTTCAGAAAAAGTGAATCTTGATGTATGCATATCTACTAGATTTGAAGCTAAATAACTTCATTTTTTGGTAGTACAAACAAAGACTGCTTTAAACTGCTACGCCGCAGCGCTGATCTAGCTGCTAATACTGCGTAAATCAACTAGTAGAACATCATAGAAAGCAACCCCATGCTTGAGCTTGCGCAGCCATTCTCATCAATAATAAAAGGTAAAAGATTACTAAAGACAACTCCAGCGAATTAGGCATCTTCCTCTACTATATTTACGTCTATTACGATATAGTTTGGTGGACGTCATTCTTAAGTCATATCAAGTTCCTATACCCTATACTAATTGACCTGCGAAGTTTGTATAACGATGATTGATAATACAAGAGGTTATGGCGACGCACAAGTTATGAAGAAACATCTCAACACATTACACAAAGAGTTGGATCCTACCATCAAATGCGAAAAGTGTCAGCAATTATGCGTACTGCTTAACCAAGACATCCAGGAAGGAAAGGTAACCATTGCCACACTAGATGAAATAAAGGAGCATATTAAAGCGCTGCACAAAGAAATC
>JASHSN010000605.1 GCA_030038695.1 Nitrososphaeraceae archaeon | reverse complement strand
TATTTGGTATAGAAGCTCCTTTGAAAACACTAATCCGATTCATAGCCGCAGTCTATGACTTATGGTGAAGCAATTTACTTATCCTGAAATGATAAACATTGCAATAGTGTTGTTGAGCTAAGTTTTGTTCTAAGAACCTATGGTTCTTAATCACGATATTATGCGACATACAAAAAAAGTGCGTTCAACCGTTTCATGGCACCTTTCACGGCTCCGGAAAGCAATGATAATATCGGTTAGAAAGGGTGTGCATCAAACATATAGACTCAGAAATAAGGACTTAGTTGCATTATTAATAAAATGTTTTTTATCCTGTACAAAAACTTTGTTTTCTAATTTCTTTAATCGATATTTGTACCAATTTGCATAAATATGTCATTAAAGCATATGTAGTCGGACATGCAGACAGGCAAGGTACTTAGACAAGAAGTTAGTAACTGTAAACTGCTTGCTATCATAACTACAGTACTAATTGCTTTGCTTGCCGTCCCTGTAATTATTCCGCATATCACACATACGGGTTTGATTTGGCACATTTTGGTTCATATTACCAGTGTAATTATAGCTGTTTTTCTAACCACTATTTCTATAATTGCTTATAGAAGAAATGGTGGCAGTAGATTGCTTTTTATGACGTCTGGATTCGGAGTATTAGCGTTTGTTGAGTTTCTCTATCTATTCTATGCTACTGCTAATATTGAGGCTGTGATAATTCCAATAGTAAATATAGAGCTCTCGCACATTATTCTGTTAGTAATGCTAACGTTGTTTGGCATAGGAGTCCTCAAGGTGAATAGATGATTATGTCAATAACCACTCGTAGCATTAATGAATTTGATGACCCTAAAGATGTTCTCTTAAGACACATCAATAATATGCCTGGAATAAGATATAGAGAGCTTTTAAGATTCACCAGGTTATCTAATGGATCCCTTGCCTATCATCTTACCGTATTGGAAAGATCTTCCCAAATTAGGGTTGATAGACAAAAGGAAAAAAGAACAACTAGGTATTATTCAATCAATATTCCCACACAAGAATCTGATATTCTACGACTGCTCAGAAATGAAGTTTCAAGACAAATAATCAAACTTATACTTGAATATGATTTGTGCACTTTCAATGAAATAGTCGAACATTTGAACAGAGCATCTTCCACTACGTCATGGCATCTCAAAAGGTTGAAAGACGCAGGTATAATATCTGTCAAGTACGGAGGAGAATACCAAATGTATCAGATTAAGAGTCCTGAATTAGTATCTAATATTCTTTACAAATATAAAGAAAGCTTTGTAGATGCAGTGGTAAACAATTATACACACATGGTCGAGGAACTTTAGACAAACGAACGTGTGATTTTGTGGATCCCTCCTTATTCCTGTACAGGAAGAACAGCTTTCTCCGGTGTTTCTTCTCTCCTATTCTATCCTCTTCTTAAATAGATGGTAATAATACTATCAATCCTATACTTTATCATTTTATTTTACGATAATGTACTATTAATAATTTAACAACATCTTCCATTGATCGTTCTTTTCCGTCTTTTGCTGGCGAAAACCTTGTTCTTAAAATGTATACTGAAGACATTCCGAGACAGAAGCGCATTCTTGACTGTGGGCACCACCATCTCCATACTTGGTCATTGTGCTGCTCAACATCTTCAGGCCATCATTCTTTCTTACCAACTTCCCAATTGATATGACATCACGGATGTCCACTCTCTGGTCCCATACTGCTTTTCCTATGAAATGAGCAACTTACGACTTAGGCAATGCTTTGGCCAATACTTTAGGGAATTGCTCCTCGATATATGGCGGCAGATGTAAGCGTCGAAATCTGGATGGTTTTGATAGCCTTGTGATTTCATTGTATGCTCCAAATGCTTTAGCTCCCTTGATTTTAAAATCACAATGTTTACGCATATGGTCTATCTTAATGTGTCCACTTTCCATGAAATTGTCTTTCAGCTATAAGTCTGACTCTATAAAAAGATTTAAAATGTTCATGACATCGTTGTACAAACATTACTATAATAATAGAGGTATTGTATCATAGAAAAAAGTGTTACGCGAAAAGTTATGGGTGTGGTATAGGTGTTGCCGGATGTCGCATTGGAGGATGAGGGATTGAAGGTGGGGTTGATCGTGTAGTAAGAAATGGAAGTAAGCATGGTCTAGCAGCAAGTGTTGCTTTCAAATCTATGGCATGTCCATTTCTATACACAGTTAAAGTAAAGTTGTCGTCAACGGACTTGTATTGATCAATATAGTTGACAAGATCGTCTGATGTGGTAATATTATGTCCGTCAGCAGCTATTATTATATCACCTAGATGTTTGCTTCCATACTGATCTGTAGTACTTCCATGTATTCCTGCCTTGTCAGCAGGACCGTTCTTTGTAATTGTATCTACGTATACACCCTTTAGATTTATTGGTAACCCGGCATATTCTGCCAAATCTGATGTCAAAGTAACAACAGTAAGTCCAAAGGAAGGATGTGGATAATAGCCTTTTACGATTAATATGGGTACTATTTTTGCTATAGTATTAGAGGGAATTGCAAATCCTATTCCAGAAAATATATTTGTGTCAGTTAGTATTGCTGTATTCATTCCAACGATTTCTCCTTGCATATTAAGCAATGGTCCTCCCGAATTACCAGGATTAATAGGGGCATCGCTTTGGATTGTATTTGGTATTGATCCTCCACCTGCAGTAGCCGGAATTAATCGTCTTATTCCGCTTACAATGCCCGTCGTCATAGTATCATCTAGTCCAAAAGGATTACCGATAGCAATTACTGTATCTCCGACTTCTAGATTCGAGGAATTTCCTAGCACTAGTGGTTTAAGATAAGATAATAGTTGTCGTTGAAATTGGCTAGAATTCTGCGACATTTGTACAACGGCTATGTCACTATAGATATCGCTTGCTATAACCTTTGCAGTATATCTATTGCCATCTACAAATGTTACGTCCACTACCTTTGCATCACCCACTACATGACTATTGGTGACAATATGTCCTTGCTTATCATAGACAAATCCAGAACCTAATGTAT
>JASHSN010000604.1 GCA_030038695.1 Nitrososphaeraceae archaeon | reverse complement strand
AGGATAGAACGACAGTTACTACCACAAAAACTAAAGGGAAGTATGGAGGACAAAGCAGTATAATGTCAACTTTATAGGGCCCCATTACTGCATTACTACCACTACGACGGTACCTACGATATCGCAAACTAACTTACCTTGCCTGTATCCACTTCAAGCATCCGAACCTCTGCTAACCTTTCATCCAGAAACTTGTTATCACCAATCAGGCAGAAATATTTGACGTATCTCATAACTTCGTCAGGGTTTGGGAATACATTGGGGTGCCTCCACATCCGGCGTCTGAGTTCTACGATTTTTGATACCGTGTCTTCCGTCAAAGACATTCCTTTATTATTATTAGTCTTTGGCGTTGTTGTTAAGGCTGTCGTGGCTGTTGTAGTATTGTTGTTCATCTGAGATACTTGATCTGCTATTGGTGATGATAGTGGTGGTGTTTGTAATGGTGACAGTCGTTGCTGCGCCAGGTAGGGGTAGTTATTGTTACGGTATTGCCCTTGTTGTTGCATACCTCTGTACCTAAAGTCTCCCATGGAATCTGCTGCGATTCGTGTAGTTTGAGCAGGAATAGGAGTAAGAGCACCAGTCCCCATCCTCCTAGATGGATGATGTGCCGATATCGGCCAGAAGTCCTACCAACGAGGTATTCGAGATATGGAACTACCTCTCCTCCGTTGCTATGTAACTTCAAATTATGTCTTACAGAGCTATATCTTCGGGTGAAATGTTGGCCACAATTTATACATACATACATCGTTCTACCCATATTTGCCTTAGAGTAGGACGGAGCTATAAGCGTTATAGACGGCAAAGCGCGACGCTCAGTAGTGTGCGTCATTTATTGGTTCATTCATTCATTCAGAAAAATACCCTGGCTATCCCCTGTATGTGTTGCCGCATAAAGAGAGATGGACACTACCCGCTACCATAAGATCTGTCGTCAAGCCCGAGGTTTAAGGTGTCAGACAGTGGCAATCAGGTCCAACCAAAAAAATGCTATTAGGTCAACGAGTATACAGAATAATATTTAGTACCATTTTTAAGGATCAAAACACATGGCCTTGTTATGAAATTAATAGCTATGTCAGCAGGAGTAGTAGCCTTAGTCCTAATCGTAGGTGCAATGACGACGATGTATTCACAACAAGCGTATGCTCAGGCCAAGTCACCATCTTTATCATTAGGTGCGTTTCCAAATAAAGGAAAAGTCGGCTCTGCCGGCACCTTACGCGTAAGTTTATCTGGCAAACTGACCTCTGAGGGTTCAGTAATAGATGGAGCTACTATACATATCTATGGTACAGGCGAAGGTAAACAGTTTACTGTCACAACTAATGAATTTGGTAGCTATAACACTGTTGTCGACCTAGGCCCAGGTACACATGAAATTCAAGCATACTTTCCTGGTGACGCCACCCACATATCAGCATCAGCAACAAGAGTAGTTACAGTTACATCTTGATTGCCATTATGAGCAGTGGTTGGTAGTGCTACTAACCTCCGTGCTGCCGGAATAGTGAACCAAACAATCCTGATGGTCTTTAGTTTAGGCCTGAGGCATAAGCCATTTTTAGGAATGACTGAGACAGATTGAAGGAATGGTCAGTTCAGCCGCTCGTGTAGAGTGACAATCTCGCTGCCGACGCCATGGTGAATAGCGATATAGTAGAATTTTCTTAGAGAAGAGACTAGCACATTAATTAGTCAGTCCTTTAATAAGCCATATTATTCTAAAGTGTTATCGACGAATTATGTACAAGAAGGTATCAATAACAATAATCATGGCTTCGGCCATAGCGGCAATTCTGATAGTACCGTGGGCGGCACTGCAGCGTTCGCACGCGCAGTCGGACTTCGCCGACACCATCCTGAAGATCCACAACGACGAGCGCGCTGCCGTTGGATCTCCGGCGCTCACTTGGAGCGACAGCCTAGCCGCCGACGCCAAGAGTTGGGCAGACCATCTGGTGACGCTTAACCAGGGCAAGCCCATTGACAAGCTGACAAATTCCGATCTCGTCCACTCGACTGTTCCTGGCGAGAACCTACACCAAAGTGGCGAGTGGGGTACCAATCCGATTTCGCCACCTTCGACGAAATCGCTAGTCCAGGGCTGGATCGACGAAAAGAAGAATTGGAACGGCGGTACGTACCCTAGTGGGTGTGCCTCCAACGAAGTGTGCGGTCATTATACGCAGATGGTCTGGAATGATACGAAAAAGGTAGGTTGCGCGACCGCCACCAGTAACGGAAAGGCTAGTAACGGGGATCCGGGCCAAGCGGTCTATCTGGTATGCCGCTATAGCCCTCAGGGTAACTACAACGGGGAGAGCCCGTATTAGGAGAGCGGAACAGCAACAACATCCTACAGGTGTGTAGGATGTGGTAAATATTTTCAGGCCCGTAGAATTAAAGACTCTCTGAGCAGAAGAATCCATAGCACCACTTATTAGGAATATTATAGTTGTTTGTTCCAGTATATGGCGCATAAACCAATTGCAATATCTGTGATTGTACCTTTAGCTCTAGCTGGAATTCTTACACTGTCTGTACTGGCAGCGATATCATCAACCAACCAAGCATTCGCTCAGGCCAAGAAGCCAACATTATTACAAATAGGAATATATCCATGTTGCGAGCGGAAAGCCTTAGACTCTGCCGCACGTCTTACCTTTTCTGGTAAACTATTCACTGAGGGAGGCACACCACCAACAGGCGGAATTACTATAGATCATGGTGGTAAACCATACGCTGAGGGCCCAGGTGGAGCTACTATACATCTTATTGGAGTTTCAGGTTTTTGGTTTGGCACAACTAATGAATTTGGTAGCTATAGCGTTTCAGTCGACCTAGAACCAGGTACATACCAAATTAATGCACACTATGCTGGTGACAGCGACCATGAGTCTTCAGACTCTAGAACAATAACATATACGGTTACACATTGAATGCCATATCAGCAGATACAATTATGTCATTGATAGCGAGCATCGATCACTAGCACCTTTTTCGAGCCATCTGAAAGAGGGGTTTGCTGGTAGTTATGTGATAAATATGGATGGGAGAGGTTGTGACTGAATATAGACGAGAACATCCGGCGCAGAGATCTAATGATGATGATGGAACGAAGGAGAATCTAGAATAAGTGA
>JASHSN010000603.1 GCA_030038695.1 Nitrososphaeraceae archaeon | reverse complement strand
ACTATCTCTCGATATTTCCAATTTTTATAATACTTTTGAAAGACTCAACGTATCTGCCTGCGGGTATGGTGCTATTGCATCAATAATGACAGCAGCTAAAGCACTTGGGGCGACCAAAGGAGAATTGCTAAGGTACGCCACAAGTGGTGATGTAATGGGCGACACAAATAACGTGGTTGGATACGCATCGATTATTTTTACATGAGATTAATGAGAAGCTCTGCAAGAGCCTCTGCGCCAGGAAAACTCGTCTTGTTTGGCGAACATTTTGTGGTTTACGATAATCCGGCGATATTAGCGGCTATTAACAGGCGTGTCAATGTAACTGTGCATGTGAATAATACGGATAATATCAACATTACTTCAGACCTTGGACTCGTAGGTTCATTTAAGGATTCACGATTTGACTTGCTGAGCGGTCCCCAAGAGACAAGAACTATTTTAGCGCCTTTGTGTGAGTGTGCAAGATTGGTTCTTTCTGAGCGAGGTTGCAATCGCGGACTAGATATTGATTTAGTTTCGAACCTTCCTGAGAGTGTAGGACTTGGGTCTTCCGCAGCCTGCTGCGTAGCCATAACAGCTGCAGTAGATTCATTATTTCACGAACCGGATAGGTATTGGATAAGCGGAAAGGCGGTCGAGGCCGAACGTCTAATACATAAGAATTCGTCGGGTGCTGACTGCCATATTTCAACCTTTGGAGGTTTGATGTATTTTGTAAAAAACGAAGGTTTCAAAAAGATCTATTCTAAGAAGCAATTGTCATTAGGGTTAATAAATACAGGTAGAAAGCACTCGACTGGAAAATTGGTGTCATCTGTTAAAAAATTCAAGGAAACTAATGTAGCCTCATTCAAGGTAATGACATTATTTTCGGAAATTATTTCTCAGAAAGCCTTTCTTGCAATCAACGAAGGTGATGAAAAAAAACTGGGGAGTTTAATGAATCAGAATCATGTATTACTCCAAGAAATCGGTGTTTCAGATAAGGAAATCGATGAATTGGTTAATATGTGCTTGACAAGGGGCGCATGGGGAGCTAAACTGACTGGAGCAGGAGCTGGAGGAAGTATTATTGTATCATTTCCTCATGACAACTATGAGTTGAAAGTATTTTTTGATAGTCTTGATAAGAGTCGACTGGGTTGTCAGTCGATTCCGGTGGAAGTCGATTTCAGTGGCGTTCTTGTGGCCTAATAGGGAGTAGGACAACAACCCAGACCTAATACTAAACTTTAAGTCTGAGCAAAATTATGCAGTGACGAAGATGAAATCTCAGCTGCTACTAATGAAACTTGGCGGCTCCGTTATAACTCATAAGGATAAACCTCTTTCACCAAACTTTAAGGTGATAAAGGACCTGTCCCACACGTTAGCTTCCATTCAAATGCCTCTCGTCCTTGTCCACGGCGGAGGGTCATTCGGACATTACTGGTCGGTCAAGTACAAAATGCATTCCAAGCCCGATTGTTACGATTTACATGGTATTTCAATAGTTCATCAATCAATGATTGCTTTGAACGAAATTATAGTCGATTCTTTGATAAAAGAAGGAACGAATCCCTATGCTGTTACTCCTTCCACGTTCACAAATGGTCTCAGACCAATTATAAGTAAAATAGAAGAACTTAGAACCATCGCCAAGGGAGGAATACTCCCCATAACGTTTGGCGATGTTGTTCATGTAAGTAGGCAAAATTATTCTATTCTTTCCGGGGATAGTATAATGACAATTCTAGCAAAGGTACTAGTACCTTCAAAAACTATTTTCACTGTCAATGTGGACGGACTGTACAAAGATATGAAGAATGCAGAAATTATCCGCGAAATAGATAATGCGACGTACAAATCCATAGAGTTTTCAAAAATACTTACTGACGTCACTGGTGGGATGAGAAGGAAAATTAAGGAAGCATTTAAGATAGCTTCGTCTGGAATGGATGTATTGCTAGTCAACGGACTAAAACCCGAACGAATTTTGAACGCTATAGATGGTATCGATATTGATTGTACGGTCATTAGAGGCATAAAGACCAGGAGTAGATAAAATTGCCGAATGCTCCTGATCCGTCGGCGGATTTGGAAATCATCAAACGTCGGAAGAAAGAGGGAATTGACATACCTCTGCATAAGGATGTTCAAGCGAAGAGCGCTTCTACTCATTTAGAAGACGTTAAATTTGTACATAATGCACTTCCGGAGCTTAATTATGATGATATTGACACTTCTGTAAGATTCCTTGGTCATAAGTTTTCTGCCCCCATCATCATAGACTCAATGACTGGCGGAACTCCAGAAGCGACTGAAATCAACTCTAGGTTGGGCATACTTGCAGAAAGATATGGATTAGGAATGGGCCTTGGTAGCCAGAGAGCAGGACTCCAAAGCCCAGACCTTGCAGATACATATTCTGTAGCAAGAAAAAATGCTCCTAATGCGTTCTTGATAGCTAATATAGGCGGCGCTCAGCTCGCTAAAGGCCTTACTGTCGATGATACCAGGAAAATTCTAAAAATGATAGGGGCTAACGCGCTTGTGATCCACCTGAATCCGTTACAAGAACTTATTCAACCAGAAGGAGAACCAAAGTATAGAGGTGTCCTTCAGAAGATTTCAGAACTGGTAAACAGCCTAGATGTGCCTGTGATGGTAAAAGAAGTAGGATCGGGGATTTCCAGAGAAGTTGCAATCAAGCTGGAGCAAGTTGGCGTCTCTGCAATCAACGTGGCAGGCACAGGGGGGACTAGCTGGGCAGGTGTAGAGAAGTTACGTGCAGAGACGCTAAAGGACAAAGTGAAAATTCGATTAGGCGAGATATTTTGGGATTGGGGAATACCAACAGCTGCGAGCTTAATCGAAGTTAAAAAGGCTGTCTCAAACATGCCGCTGATTGCTTCTGGCGGTCTACGCAACGGGTTAGAAGTTGCAAAGTGTATTGCATTAGGCGCTGATATGTGTGGAATGGCATATCCATTTTTGCGTAAAGCAGCTGAATCAGAGGAGAATTTGTTTGAATTTGCAAATATGATCACGGCGGAACTTAAGAGTACGATGTTCCTGGTTGGAGCCAAAAATATCAAAGACCTAAAGAGTTCAAGGTATATATTGACGGGCTATCTAGCAGATGGAGCTAATAGCCAATGAAAGCAATTGATATGAAGGACGAGCTAGAGTCTAACGCATCCAGTGTAAGCGAATACATCCTTTCGTCATTAGAGGGGGATCCAATTGAATTATACCGTGCCTCGTCGCATTATATAATAAGTGGAGGTAAGCGATTACGTCCTTTTATATTAATCAAATCAAATGAAATGTTTGGCGGCAACCAAAAAATGGCTATGCCTGCAGCTGCTGCCGTTGAGCTCATACACAATTTCTCCCTCGTACACGACGACATAATGGACAACGATGAAATGCGCCACAGTGTTAAAACGGTTCATAAATCCTATGGTATGCCATTAGCTATTTTAGCTGGCGATATTTTATTTTCAAAAGCATTCGAGTTGTTGACCGTGCATGGAAGAGCTGGAGGCATTCCAGACAAAGCAATATGTGAGATGGTCTCCAGGCTATCTTCGGCATGTATTCAAGTATGCGAAGGTCAAGCTACCGATGTCCGCATGGCATCCATGGAAAATAAGTGCTCGATCGAATCACCTCAATACTTTAATATGATTAGTAAAAAAACGGCCGCATTATTCGAACTTTCTTGCACATTGGGCGTATTATCAGCGCCCGATTCGAGTACAAGCGATGTCGAGAATCTTTCATCGTTTGGAAGGAATATCGGTATTGCATTTCAGTTAGTGGATGACTTGATCGGCATCGCAGGAGATCCTAATCTTACTGGCAAAGCTGTAGGCAACGATTTGCGAGAAGGAAAAAGAACTTATCCTATACTTCTAGCGCTGAAAAATGCGAGTGATGAAAACAAAAGGAACATCCTCAAAGTATTTGGCAAAAAGCATGCGTCGATAAGCGATCTCAAGGAAGCAGTCAGCACTGTCTCTAAAATAGGGATTGACAAAGAGATAAGAACGACAGCTAGAACACATATAGAAAAAGCAGTAAAATCATTGGCTGATTACGCTGATTCAAGACCGAAAAGAGCTCTTGAATCTTCAGCCTTCTTTATAGTAGATAGGAGATTGTAGCGTCATTGTCTTCGCCCTCGTCTGTTGATGAAAATATCAAAGATATCATCAAGATTATAGTGTTGAAAAACGCCATACAGTATGGCGGAAAAGCCAGGAATGAAATTGTTATTTCAAAAACGATTGCCCAGAGACCAGATCTTCGCAACAACTTAAAGATTCTGATTCCTGAAATCAAAGTCTCGGTAGAGAAAATCAATTCGTTAACGCTGAACGAACAGAAAGTATTGTTTGCGCATATCGCCCCTCAACAACATATTCCTGATAAAAAGATAAGAGATCGTGGTATGACCTTACCTGCTCTACCAGACGCGGAAATGGGAAATGTCATGACGAGATTTCCCCCTGAGCCAAATGGTTATCCTCATTTAGGGCACGCCAAAGCTGCGATTATCGACGAAGAATATGCCCGCAGGTACAACGGAAAATTAATCCTACGTTTCGACGACACGAATCCCTTAAACGAAAAGTCAGAATACTACGACGCAATCAAAGAAGGCCTAGAATGGCTTGGAATAGAGCCAGATATTGTGAAGAACACGTCTGACGATATCCAGTTATTATGTGATTACGGTAGAAAATTGGTCGAGATTGGAGGAGCATATGTGTGTACATGTAGTCAGCCTGTAATGCGAGATCTACGGTCAAAAGGGATACCGTGTGATTGCAGACTGGATACTACCCGGGCTGGAGACCTGCTAAGAAAATTCTTTGATGGTTCATTTGAACCTAATGCAGCTGTCCTCAGATTCAAAGGCAACATGGCTGATCAAAATACCGCTATGAGAGATCCAACACTTTTCAGGATAATTGAGGGTCATCATCCTAAACTAGGCAACACTAATAGAGTGTGGCCGACTTATGATTTCGCAGCTCCATTAGAAGACAGTCTAGATGGTGTAACACATGCACTTCGAACAAAGGAATATGAATTACGCAATCCACTCTATTTTGCTATACTTGAAAGGCTTTCACTCCGTAAGCCCGTGATGTTAGAATTTTCGAGATTAGAGTTCGAAGGTATGCCCGTTTCCAAACGGAAAATTAAACCCTTGATAGAAAATGGCCTTGTCAAAGGCTGGGACGATCCTCGTCTTCCTACTTTGGCAGCGATCAAAAGGAGAGGTTTTCTGCCAGAGGCAATTCGGAAATTTGTCCTTTCCTTAGGTCTGACCTTGTCTGAAACTAAGCCACCGTTCGAAGCCCTGGAAGCATTTAACAGAAAAATTGTAGACCCTCAATCCATCAGATTATTTTTCGTTAAAGACCCAGTTCAGTTGCAAGTGCGAAATGGTGATTTCACCAAACAGGTAACCTTGAACAACCATCCGAACATAAATCTGGGGCATAGGAAGATCAGAGTATCAAACTGCTTTTACATAGCTGGCGATGATGCAGCAAGTATAAGAGTTGGAGACGAAATAAGGTTGATGGAATTATACAACATACGAATCGCTGATGTTAAATTCCAACATATTTCACAGATTAATGGCTCTTACTCTGCGAGTTGTGACACGAGCAGCCTAATAATTGCTGAGCAGACGGGTGACTATTTAAAGCACGATATGCCAAAAATTCAATGGGTTGCAGTGGAAGATGCATCACCTTACAGCATTATGATCCCTAGAGCTCTCTACGTAGAAGAAAATTATAATACAAATAGTCTAGAAACTTGTGAAGGATTTGCCGAGTCATACGTATCAGCTCTCAAGCAAGGTACGATTATCCAATTTGTTAGATTCGGCTTCTGCAGGATAGATGGCGATAATACCTCAATATTCACCCACAGATAAAAGGACAATTAATGAATGAATTAAATGAACTGAAATGAAAATTGCACGAATAAGGAATGCCAGTCTGGTCGAGACATATGCATTAGTTTCCGATGATGGAAGAAAACTAATTACCCGAACAGAAATTCAAGACCAGACAGGCATACCGATACCATCCAGCATAAAGGAATTTATGTTCAAGGGTTGGATAGAAGAAGTTAGAGAACATCTTAGAAAGATAGAATATGTTCATAATGTAGAAGAGGTCGAGCTCTTGGCTCCCCTGCCAAACCCACCAAAGATAATCTGTTTAGCTTTCAACTATTATGATCATGCTAAAGACGCAGGCTTAACTCCATCCGATGAGCCCGTGATCTTTATGAAACCAAGGACGACTTTGAATTCTCCATATAGTGACATTATCTGTCCTTCTTTTGTTAAACGCTTGGATTACGAGGCAGAAATTGCTGCGGTAATAGGCAAGTATACAAGAAAAGCGTCGATAGAGCAATCTGTCGATTCTATTTTCGGATACATGGTCATGCATGATGTATCTGCAAGGGATATTCAGTTTAAAGATAAACAATTCACTAGAGGGAAAAGTATTGATACCTTTGCTCCATGTGGTCCATGGATTACAACGAAAGACGAGATCTCCGATCCACAAAACTTAGAAATCATTACCAAGGTGAACGGAGAGTTGCGGCAGAAGTCCTCGAGTGTGAATATGGTAATCCCTATTAAGAAAATAATTGCGAGCCTCAGCACCATAATGACGATGGAAGAAGGGGACATCATTTCGACAGGAACGCCTGCAGGTGTTGCAATGTCTATGAAGGAGCCAAAATATCTCAGGGATGGAGACGTAGTAGAAATTTCTATCGAAAACCTGGGCACTATTCGAAATAAGGTCGTGTTTCAGTGAATTACACACCCATTAAAATGGGTGGTTTATTTTCTCGGCAAAAATCTCGGAGGTATGGGCGTGTCTACAAGACGCCCCTAGTCCAGAGATATACCCTGGACTCCGCTTGAGCTTCTTCAAACCTGTCATTCGCTCTCTGTTCTGCTAGCAGCGTATCACCCAGCATTGGTTCCTGTGTTATGTCCGCAAGCGTCACACACGTTGCATCATCATCCTGCCATCCATAGGCAAAGGTGCCTGTCAGACACATTCATCCCCCGGTTTTAGCCGGTGGTGGTCTTCTTGTGGAAATCATATAGAAAACATCGCTTTTCGGGATGTCAGGGCTTACGCTGGCTTTAGGGCGGACGCTTAGACTCCAATAGAGATAGAAATGTGGTGCGAGCTGCCTGGTGGCATGGGAAACCTATGACATTACCCGACAAAAGGTAAATGGAAACCAGATAAGCACTGAAAAAAGTCCCGGCTAATCGGATGCCGTAGGGAACTTCCTAAAGGTAGTTACATTGTGGAGTCGACTGTAATTTTTTCAATATCTATAATTTGTAACATGTATAAATAATATAAAATGATTTATTTTAAAAGAAATTGTATGTAACTGTCTGTTTACGTAAATATTATAAATAAGAATGACGAATTGTATGTGTGGTCTAATGTACAGAGGCACGTTCCAGAATTCGACACGACATATTCTTTCTATTTGCCCAAAATGTGGAGAGATAGTGATCGATGATGATTGCAAGTGTAAACGAATGCTGTTGCGTTTCATGTGGTAAACTTCAAGGAAAAAATAAAACAGCAAATAGGGGCGACCAGGATGATTTGCTAACGATCTTTTAACATAGCCGTTACGACGGCGGTTCGGTGATTCTGACACCCGAGCCACTAATCATCATGTTGTTCTTTTAACAAAAAATGTCCTAATTTATTTTGGACCTGTGAGCCCGAATGGCCCAACAATTTAGATCATCAAACTAGTGCCTATTAGAACTAAAGATAGTTGTGGCTATATCCTTTATTTCCACCTATCATGTATTGCTCGACCAGTGGATTAAAAATTATGAGGTGTCATATAAAAAAATGCATTGAAGTCGGCTTATGCTGACTCCAATAGACTTCGAATATAACGATATATTTGTCTGTGTGCTTCTTATACTACAATTAGAAATAACAAGAAGCCTGTTCATTGAACTAGATTAATGGTTCAGAACTCCTATATCTTTTCAATCGATTCATAGTTCAATGAATTCAAGGACAATCATGCCTTTGAGTACTATAGCTATTGCAGCAGTAGTGTTACTGTTTGCTTCAGGTCCTATTGTTGGAAGCCAACAAGCTTTTGCACAATGGCTTGGCCATCCCTGGAATTACTGGTATGGTCATAGTCATTGGGGCGGCTGGCACGGCGGATACCCTGGCTGGTGGTGGCGTGGATGGCATGGCCATCCCTATGGGTGGTGGTACGGACATCATTGGAGGGGCTGGTATCACGGCTGGGGCGCATACCCTCGTCCGTACTGACCACACCCACTATTGGTAATTCCGAAGAGGAATTAACCTATCTTTTTATTTTTGATGGATCTGGAATTATACTAATGACTTTGATACAAAACTTAGTTGTGCGTAATCGTTAGATCTGCTGGAATATAGATAGGACCACACTCTAGCGTAGAGTGCATATGCTACGCATTTATTTATAATGGCTGATATGATAAATCCCATCTGATTTGCTAATCACAGGTATACTTATAATCTTCAATTTCGATGATTATGATAAGTTTGGTGGAATAATTTAACAACTGAGCAGACACAAACTATACTTAACTTGTATAATTCAGGAATAATGCCGGATATAATTGCTCTTGAGTTGGACATAAGCCAAGAGGAGGTGATGCGAATTATTCAAAAAGAAAACAGCGAAGAAAGAAGAAAAATGGTCATTAAAAATGCCTCGGACATCCCACTGTTAACCAAATTCTATTTTGATGAATTAATTAGTATCAATAAAGCTGTTCAACTAGCACAATCTAGAATGTGGCGAGCTCTAAAAGTAGGGTCTGAATTTAATATCTCAATGGATGAGACCCAAGATATTTTGGAAATCTACGCAAAGTCCAAGGTTACACTGGTGATTTTGCACGTGGATTTAGTGGAATCGACTAGATTGCTAATGACACTTCCTGTTGATAGACTTGCAACAATAATCCAGGCTTTTTGTCAAGAAATGTCCTTAATGATAGCTGCATACGGCGGATATGTACTGAAATACGTGGGGGATGCAATCCTAGCTTTTTTTGTGGGTGACTATAATGACTTATATCTGCCGTCTATCAACGCAGTAAAATGCGCTTGCGCTATGATTAAAGTAATTCGGGAGGGCATAAATCCGATACTGAATCAATACGATTATCCTGAGCTTAATGTAAGAATCGGGATAGACCTTGGTGAGAATGCGGTGGTACAATATGGGTGGGAGACTCACACGATAGATGGAAAAGTTGTATCAAAAAAGCCCCAGCTCGATATATTAGGATATACAATGAGCATCGCAACAAAAATGACTGCACTAGCAAAGCCTGATCAAATCATAATTGGGCAATTAGTATACGAGGTACTAGATGAGAAACAAAAATCCACTTTTAGGCTATTACCCATAAGCCCTCTTATTTGGAATTATTTTAATAGTAGTACAGGCAATATTTATCATCTTTACGTCAGCCTTACTGAGAACGCTGTCCACAAGGGCCACATTTCTAAATAATCTATTTTTTAGTTATAAACGAGCTGTATGATAATCGGTACGTCTTCATAAAATGGAGTTGCGGCCAAGAATATTATTGATACAATATTTTCTATGTTGTCGTATAATTTTATATCAATACTGGCATAGGACAAAAGGTAAGAGATTAGTAAAGAGCGTTCCGACCAGCCTTTGATCAGTTTCGTATTGAATGGCAGCGGATTCGTTTCAAAAAATAATAGAAGGAATGTATGTCTTTTCTTTTGAGTTAGGTTCAGCGAACAGATCCGAATGTATTTGCTTCGTTCTCGGCATCGTTGGCACATATTGCCTTCGTACAATTATTGTCCTGATTGATCTGCTGAGAAATGAATACCCTGTTGTCTGGGAAGAGGACCGGAT
>JASHSN010000602.1 GCA_030038695.1 Nitrososphaeraceae archaeon | reverse complement strand
TGACGGGATCAACTGGTACTTCTATATCTATATCATTTATTGAGGTATATGGTAATGCAACACCTGCGGCTGCAGTTACAGGACCTAAGTATCAACACTTTGATAATACTCCTAGACGGGTTCTTGGTACAAATTGAAACAGAACTGTGTAACACTAATGGCATTAATGGTATTGATGGCAGAAATAATGATTCCTCGACAGGATGGGTTGGCGGCTTTGGTCCTACACAGTATGGATCTGCTTTAAGTGATTCATACCACCCTCATATCCCAACAGGTACATCGCTGGTATTAACGGTGCTAATAATTAGGGGCTTTTGGTGGAACCGATGGTATCCATACTGGCCGGGCTTTCAATAACTGAGATCGGTCTATGCTACACCCGAAACTTATTTTTTATATTCATAATAAGTTATAATAGCGTAGACGGTAAAGACACATGACAGAAATGTCCAAAGCAGAAACTCGCAGATTTCTCATGCAGGCACCGTCACAGGAAAACTTGCTACAGTTAAAGAAGATGGAAGTTCTCATGTTGTTCCAATTTGGTTTGTGATGGATCATACGAATAGTAAAGGTAGATTAGGTGACATAATTTTTACAACTGGCAGCGAATCGATCAAGGCAAAGAACATTCGTCGAAATAATCTAGTAAGTATTTGTATAGACGATCAGGTACCACCATTTTCATTCGTAACAATATTTGGTTCCGAAAAAATATTCCCTTACAGACAAAAAGAGGTCTTAAAATGGGCGACCAAAATAGCAGAACGATATATGGGGAAGAGAAATGCCAACATATATGGTAGAAGAAATAGTGTAGAAGGGACAGTACTCATACGAATAAAACCAAAAAGAATACTTGCAGAAAAGGATATTGCAATTTTGGATTAGATTCCCCATATTAAGTGCGCAACTAGTTATTTATACACGCACAGTCGGCGACTACCAATCCTTCTACAGGACCGATTGGTTTGCTTTACTTATCATTTTACTCGTGATTATCTATGCAGTATGGAAATTAAGGCATAGAGGAGGAAAATATAAAGAAAGACGTGACTTCTCAATAGCTGTTATGCAAAGGACTCTGGAAAGGCAAGATAACAGATGCGCAAATTGCCACAAGTGGCGTGGAGGTAAGCCAATGGATTTTGACCACAAAAATGGGGATAGATCGGATAACAGTGAATCGAATTGTCAAGCATTATGTCCAGATTGCCATGCAGATAAAACACGTCGCTAAATGAATTGAGTTTGCTTCTCTGTATAACCAATTCAATTCGATCAAACGGGCGCCTAACCCTTCGACAGTTGACGCTCTCACTGCTACTACCATTGTCCATCGGCATTGATTTCGAGCGCCTCCGGAGGAAGTCGTCCCACCACCACTAGCACTTCCTAACAGGAATCTAGGGTCTGCGATGAGGTAACATATATCCTTAGTGTCCTAGCATTAAATGGCAAAGGTCATGCGCTTAATGATTTAGGTAATTACACACAAGCTATACCATATTTAGATAAAGCACTGGCTATAGACCCACATGATATTAAGGCATTAGATAGCGAAGGTTGGTCTCTTGACAATTTAGGAAACTATACTGGAGCTATAGTATATTATGATAAGGCATTGGCTATAGACCCACATTATGTTTATGCATTAAATAACAAAGGCATATCTCTTGACAATTTAGGAAACCATAGTGGATCTCTACTATTTTTTGATAAAACATTGGCTATAGACCCACATAATATTAAGGCATTAGGTCACAAAGGTGCAGCTCTTGACAATTTAGGAAACCATAGTGGAGCTATGGAATATTATGATAAGGGCATTGGCTGAGAATCCAAAGTATGTTTTTGCCTTAGATGGTAAAGGTACAGCTCTTGTCAAATCAGGAAGGTATACGGAAGCTATAATCGTTCTTGATAAGGCATTGACCATGAATCCAAAGAATGTTTTAGGATTATATGGTAAAGGTACAGCTCTTGTCAAATCGGGAAGATATAATGAAGCTATACTAGTTCTTGATAGGGCATTGACTATAATCCAAAGACGCCCTGGCTGATAATGGTTGAAATGGAATCCATCTTTGATTTAGCCATATGTATAGGATGAACTTTTAGATCAAGTAACAGGATTAACCATGAAAAAAGGTCAAGGCTGATTCAATTTCTAATGGCATAGTTCAGCACCATGACCGGTCGTCAACTTTCCTCGCCATGGCAGGCTATACAGAAGTAGTGTAGAAATTGAAGGGATACAAAGCCATCGGACGAACTGGTCACATATTTTTCGTAGCGATACTCTCTTGACGTACAAGCAAAAAGGTACTTAACTAACAGGAATTCCAAGTGTGTGAAATATACTATGTACGTTAGTTACGTCAACGTTAGCGGCGCAATGTTGAACCTGCACGGAAGTATCGTGTCCAAGTTTATCCCAATTAAGCGAGCTCACATACCCATACTTTTGTAATAGTTGAACACCGACCATGAACATCCCAGCCAAGAACTCTACGATAATTAGCATCCATTTCAGGAGCTTCCAATGGGCTTGAGGCGTCCTAAAACATGCTCAATAACTGTTTCCGACATATGTGCAAATTAACTGCAACCACGTATTTGAGCTCCTCCATTGGCTTGCCTGTAAAGCTCTTGACATTGTGTGTGACGGGTAATCCTAGCTCGTTGCATGTCCTTAGTCGGTGGTGACCGTCCAGAACAATATTATCTTTATTCAAAACCACCGTGTTCTTTGACTGGCTTCTTCAGCCTCTCGTATTCAGGGGTAGTGACTCTATGAGATCGGCGTATTCCCGTTTAGTTGTATCAAATCTTTATAACATTTCAGCAAAAATGAGGAGTTTGTAAGTGAATATTTGGAGAATTTTTCAGCTTTTTTATTATTTCTATACTCAGTCATGTAAATGAGTCCTGGGAATTATACCCGCTTGTCCATGATGCATATCCCATTTTTAAAATTCTTTTCAATGCATC
>JASHSN010000601.1 GCA_030038695.1 Nitrososphaeraceae archaeon | reverse complement strand
AAAATAACCAAGAAGCTTCCTTAGAGGGTTTATCTTTTTTTCTTCAATCTCGTTGTAACCATATTTTTCTAATCGATCCTTTGCTTCCTGTGAGCTTAACCCCTTACTGTCAGTTGACAAAGAAAATATGTCTTCCATTGAACTTGGCCTTTCTTAATAAAGTAGAGATGCTAGTCATGATCACCTACTCGCAGTGGATGGATAAAATGCTTCAACTTGAACTACGCTAAGCTTGTTCTTTGTGATGGTGCCAGTCTTATCTCTCTCTCGGAGGAGGTAACAGATCATGTCCTGAAACAATTCCAATGGGTTTATGATCTCTCGTTACTTATCACTCTGGATACTTGATTATCATTCATAAGTAAAAGAATCATATGTAGGTTCTCATCAGGCGCTACTGTAACATGACTTTTTTTGTTGATTACATTATTTGAATTTAACATCACGATGCCACTTACAATAATGATTAAAGGAGTTGTTTTGTTTGTAGGTGGAAAACGAAGAATAGAGAATTGTTATTCAGATATACAGTATACTGGTTTCGATGAGTAACTTAAATATTATACTTATCTAATAACCAAGACAGAACAACGAGCATGCTGTACTACGCCGTTTGCTACACTTCCCATGAAGAATCTTTTTAATCCAGTCCTTCCTCTAGTCCCAATCACTATTAAATCTATATTCCTTTGAGTTGCATATTCTATTATAGATTCAATAATTGATTTAACATCAACAAAAATCTCGGTCTTTATGTCAAAAATGCCTTCATCCTTTGCCATATTTCTCACATTCAAACCATGATTCAACCTTATTTTTATGTGATCATAATATCGGCTTTTTGTGGAAGATGTCGCCGGAGTTGCATAGCCGTATGGTATCCGGGGAGTAACAACATGGATACAAAATAGTTGCGCTTTTTCGTTTCTAGCAATTGTTGTTGCGTATTGAGCGGCATGGAGTGAATATTCTGAACCATCTATTGGGACCAGTATCTTTTTTATTTCTATTTCTTTCCGCTCGTCGACTGATGCGGCCTGCGTATCATTTGTCAAATTGATTTAGTGTTGTCAGAGTTGGTAATAATAATAATACGTATACAGATATATTAAAGCATCTGGCTTGGCCTTACTCCCTTCTTATTTGAAACTCAATCATATTTAGATTTCCTATGCTAAATATAGACACATTCTGAGCATATATTTTGGACTCTTCAAGCATATGCTACAGGGTGCTATAACCCGGTAAAATTCTAAACATCAATTCTTTTCTGCAATTCTAATCTACCATGCTTGATTGCTTCTCTAATTATAGTGAATTCCACTTGCTCAGCCATCTTACTTAATTTGGAAACATCCTCTCGATAATCTTCGAAGGATGTATGTTTCTTAGTGCCCATAAATACCTCTTTAATATGATACCCCGAAATCGCTGCTTCAATTAGAAACCAAACATCTATGCCCCACCCATCGGGAGCGGAACCGGAGCCATCATCTTTTTTTAAAAGGTTTTCCCAAACTTGTCTTCTAGCGCATACTTCGCCGCTAAGAGGTTGTTCAAAATGAGCCAATTCTGGAAAGAAGGTGTGAAGCATAGGTCTTGCAACCAGCTTTGTAACTGCTGCATCTCTTGAATGTCTGGTATAGAACCCTCTTGACATGTCACAATTATCGACAATTATGGCACGAACCAATTTATCCACCCATTCTGGAGTAATGTTGCTTATGTCTGCATCCAAAAAGACAATAATATGAGCTGACCTCTCAAAAGCTCCTCGTAAGCCCGTTTTCATAGCCAATCCTTTTGCTGGAAAAATTTGTGATGGCTGCTGAATAACAATTACTCCTGCTCTTTTAGCTAATTCGGCGGTTTTATCAGTGGAATAGGCATCGACTACTATTACCTCTGGTTTGTAGAAGCTGTGCTTGGCGTTAGCAATAGAATTTTCGATCGTAGACTCTTCATTCTTTGCAGGGAAGATGACAATGACTTCGGGAATTGAATTTTGATGGTTACTTTGATCAGTCAAGGTACATATGCGTACGTTATAATCGCCGTGCTTAATTATTCCTTTCTTAAAATCGGCTCAAATGTGACACTGGCGCCAACAGCTCGCGTTTGATCCTTTGCCTGGAACAGAGGGTCAATACGCACAGTACCCTGTGAAATACTCTGCAGATCCTTTGGTAGAAGGCTGTGAGCCGATTCGTTTGATATCCATGAGTCCATATGATAAGCAGCATGGGCTTTATCAGTTTGCCTAATTAAAACAAAAACAATTTATCCCCTAAATCAAAAGGACCTAAATCAAAATCAAAAGAACGGTTCTCCAGGTATAATTCAGGCTTCTTACTAATCTCGGAAGGAAACACTAAAACCAAAGATAAAGTTAATTCTATGGCTCTTTGAGTGTGTTATAGATTTTATGTCAATAGAGACTGGAAGCATAATTAAATCGGTAAGAGCCAGGGAGATACTTGATTCACGTGGAAATCCAACTGTTGAAGTAGAAGTTCGTACCAGTTCAGGAATTAAGGCAACAGCATCTACGCCGTCAGGAGCATCGACAGGGAAGCATGAAGCTATAGAGCTTAGAGATACTAATGATATGAGCAGATTCTTAGGTAGAGGAGTATTACGGGCTGTTATCAATGTTAATGAAAAGATAGCTTCAATTATTGTC
>JASHSN010000600.1 GCA_030038695.1 Nitrososphaeraceae archaeon | reverse complement strand
TCTATCTCTTCTCAACCAATATCCTTTAGCCTGGAATCAGTTAAGCCGCATTCTTTGCATTTGTAGATTATTGTATTGTCCAATTCCTTGTCTGGTAACATGTCAGCTCCACAACATGCACATTTCATTGTATGTAGCAGTCTGGTTTTGTGGGATAAAAAGTAATTCCCTAACAATATGATACGCGAACATTGGTACAACAAAAAATTTAACTTATGCCCATTCTATCTCGACCTAGACTCGTTCATGGGGACTTGTTTATTTCCTTGTTCAATGCAAGTCTGTCCACGCAGTAAGTATGATATCAAATAAGATTATGTGGACAGACGAACCTATCAGTGGGCAACTGACATTTTTGAGTTTGCGTATCTCTAGTATGATGCCGAGAGCGTGAGTATTAGACAAATTTTAAAAGTTTTCTCCTCAGAATTTTAATCCAGACTAAAGCTTAATTTTCGATTTAATCTAGACTATACCGTAATTTTCAAGATATCATAGTCTTCTAACAGGCAAATTAGTAAAAGAAGATGACCAGATACTAATTCGCACTCTACCCAAATAATTCCTTACAACAAGGAATGATTATTGGCCTAAACTTGAATTGTTTTGTGTGTCCTACTAGGCATTCTTTCAGTCCTTTGGAATCACGAGGAGAAATAAGGATATGCGAAAATTTACTGAACTTATTTACTGTATCAGAATTATCTCACAGTTCAGTGCAGCAGTAGGATTATGCATGAATCAATAAAATTATAGGTATCCAAATATCTAGATCTATTAAATTGAATACGACCTTGATTAGATATGAGAAAGGAAAGTGAGTGTGGAAAGAGAAAGATATATGGTTTTATTATTGGGTGTAGTAGGTGCCCCAGTTCCTACTGAGTGGCACATGCAAAAAGAACTATTCATTCTTTCAAAATTTAATCCCAAAATACAACAATTCTTTAACTTTGAGAAGCATCTTCAAGGCCCATATTCCCAATCTTTATACGAAGAAATCAGAGAACCTGTTGTTAATAAAGATCTATATACTTTTGATCCCAGTGGAGCGATCCATCTTACTCTTGAAGGAAAAAGAAAATTCAATGAGTGGGAGACCGAATTCAAAAGTAACAAGAAATTCATGCAGCTACTCAATGCAATGAAGCTGGCTAGAAATATTTATGATAAATTATCAAAAGATGAATTATTATTTTTGATATATTTAACTTATCCACAGTATATTAAATTTTCAAATATATATAACAGATTAGTGAAAGAGAAGGGAACGCAATTAGCTAAGAGCATTTATAAAAAAGGCTTGATTACGGAAGAAAGGTATGTAGAGCTAATTCGCAATGCCGGTGCACAACGTTGAATTAATAATTGCTGATAGTAGTTTCTATATTTGCTTTTTAGAGGATATACAGAAACCTACGCATCTTTTAAAGATGTTAAATAAATTTAGTTTTCTCATTGGCCCAATTGTTCTAAATGAAGTGAGTAAATGTACAAACTATGGATACATTAAGGAAGCTGAGGGCATTACCAGATTAGCGTCGTTTAATTTTGGCGAAATATTAAGTCCATTTTTTAGCAAAGATCAAATAAAGAAGGGAGAGGCAGAAGTAATAGCATTGGCCTATATTCAGTACGAATCAGGAATGATTCATAAATTTATTTTAGATGATGGCGCTGCAAGGAAGATTGTATGTAAAAACTTTCGAAACCTAAGCAAGATAATGACTGGTACAATCGGATTCATTGCAGATTGTCATTGTGATTTTTCAATATTTAGTAAAGCTGTTGCATTAACTTTATTAAACGAAATAAAATGCTCAACTTTCTTCGTGGAATATAGGGTTTTAAGTTCAGTAATGGGTAGAATAGAAGGCTGTTAGGGCTTGAGTAGTAATATTCGTATACGGGAATCTCTTGAAGATAAGAAATCGTGGTTCAATATAAAGAGGTTTAGAATAGGAAATACTCCTTTTGAAGGACCCGAAAAGAGTCTTGATGCAAAGTATGTAAATAAGAATATTTTTGATTCCATTACTAAAAAACATACCTTCAAATTTTGTGAAACGACCAAGACAATAAGAACATTTCAAATTATTAAAGATCTGTATAAGGAAGATCAGGATTACAAAATCAATGATTTCTTTTGTAAGAGAAATTGGCTAGCAGATATACCAACTATACTTAATTTTACCTTTGAATTTAATCCCTTTAGATACGTAAGAAAGATAGAAAACATGAGCGGATTTTTTGATCAATACTACGAATTTGCGAAACTATTTTTGTCAGTACCGAACATTAGAACGAAAATGGTATCATCAAAACCATATAAGAACGAAATTATAATAGATGCACAAAATTATATTAAGTTTGTTGATTCTGCATATTCAATATTAAACACAAAGAATAACAAACCAATATTTGTACCTGTCTCACTGAGAATGCCGCTATCTGACCTTGACTTGTTAATTGAGCATTACCTACAAAAAGAGTATTACTACTACTGGTTTGATTTTGAAGGTAAAGCAGTTAACGAGACTAGTCTCAGTAGACTAAGACATGTTTTTAGGCATATAAGAGAAGCTGGGTATTTTAAATCAACAGTCTCTCACTTTACTAATGTTAAGCGGGAAATTATATCTAATCCCGAATCAAATGAAAGTCCTGCATCAGATATATTGTGCTCTATTGCCGGAGCTAATATAATAGGCACGAACAGAGAGCCAAGGAGAGCGCCTCCCGAAGCAGCAATACTTCCAGCCGCTGCTCTAGAACATAAAGCAAGAAGGTTTGATGAAAAATCATATTTCTATCTAAAAACAAAGGATGCTAATTATTCTGACAAAATGAAGTATACATGTCATAACGCTGTAAAGTTAGACGAGGAGTTGGGAAATCAATCTGATTTTTTCCTAACTAATGGCAACCTAGATAAATTGTTAGAAAGCAAAAAAATGCTTACCTCTTATAGAGATGGCCTTATTCTGAGGGAATTAAACTCTAAATCATCAGATTCAGTTCCTCTTTCGGACTGGTTCTAGAACAGGACTTTTATCCATTAAGAGACGTTCAATACGTCTCCCAGAATATATTACTACACTATAAATGCATGGACAGTCAAAGACTTCCATCGTCGAAAGAATCAGAATGTGTAAACCAAAGCTCGGAATAAAGAGATTGATGGAAAGAGTGATTCGGGATTAAGAACTTATCCGATACACCCAATGTCTGTTTCCCAATCAATAATGTTAATTTTCGATATCCTAAGAAAAACCTATACTATTACATCTTCTATTTGCTTGCCGGTCTATTTTGTGGAATATCTAGTGTACACGCAGACCTCAGCAATTCCTAGGAATTTGCTTAATCCGGACAAATAGTTCTTCAACGTATCAAACACGCTATTCAGTACAACCGATTACCAGAGCCAAGAATATTCTGGCTCATAAATTCTAAGAATTTTCTTTCGGGCATACTTTTTCCTTTTTGTATAAGGGAATTAGCATCACTACCCACGAGATATCGTAGCTCAGCTGTAATAGATGTAATAGCTTTTAGTACCACTTTGGCTACTTCTTCTGGTGCAGTGCCATTTTCAAACATCATTTTCACTCGATTTATTCTTCTTTGCAATAACTCACTATAAGGTGAAGCTGGATCCGCTGCCCTTTTAGCCTTTAGTATATTGTCAAAAAAATTAGTTTTTACTATGCCTGGTTCGACAAGTATAACTTTGATGCCAAATTGGTCTACCTCATATTGCAATGCTTCTGATATTCCTTCAAGAGCAAATTTAGTGCTTGCGTAAGATGGAGAAAATGGAAAAGCTATCCTGCCACCTATAGAGCTAATATTTACTATTATGCCACTTCTCTGCTCTCTCATTATAGGCAATACAGATTGTATGACTCTTATGGCCCCAAAAAAGTTAGTCTCAAACTG
>JASHSN010000599.1 GCA_030038695.1 Nitrososphaeraceae archaeon | reverse complement strand
ATCAAAATAAATGGATATCTACTAGTATCTCATCTTAGAAACTAGACTTACGAGTGGTCAACTACCACCGGTTTTAACCTAGTATTCTGTCAAATAGTTTAAGAATAGAAGAATACGTAATATTTGTGTGAGGAACTAATTGGCCGGTGGAACTTCACTTATCATGGCGTATGACGGTAATAGCAGTGGAGCTAATGCCTCAACAAATTTCTCATCGACTGCTCAATCCTTTTTCACCTTCAGCGGATGCTTGGAGGGTTCAAACTCTTCATATGCGGCTTCTTCGGAGTCCACACAACAGATCCCATTTCCTGCAGGTGTAATGTCCAACTTATGGTGCCGTGTGATAACAGCAGCGACCTCCTCATCAACCGTGGTATTGCGTAAAAACTCTAGTAATGGAAATGAGACCTTCTCTATTGGAGCCAACCAGACGGGGGCATTTTCTGATAATTCTGATACCGATACCATAAACTCTGGTGACTTGTTGGACGTAGGTATTATGCCAGGGTCTACAGCGTTAGATGTTACAATAATCGCAGCCACGTTTACGGCCTCGGCCCACACCAGTACAGTCTTGGCTTCAGTAAATCTTCTAACAAGTGGTAACTTGGATAGTAACACCCATTTCAACTGTCCTGTTGGTGTAACAATGTTTAATGCAAGTGAAAGTGCCAATACGTCCGAGGCTAACTCCAAAAACCGGCAGAGGAAAGCCATGACAGCCTCCAATCTCTTTATACAAATTATACAAGCAGGTGGAGGAAATCCTGTCACCTTCCGAAGCCGTAAGAATGCTGCGAATGGTAATATGGTGATAAGTGCTAGCGCAAGTCAAACTGGTTTGCTACAAGATACAACAAGTGGTCATACAGACAGCCTAGCGGTTGGAGACGACTTTGATATATCCTACCAATATAGTGTAGGTTCTGGTACTACAGCTCAAGTTCTACAGGGTTGTTGGCTGACAAGTTCGAACGGAGACAGTATCTATTCGTGCGCCAATGACCAGGGTACTTCGTTCAATACTTCTGTAACCGCTTATGCTGGACTGTCTGGAGGACTTGAAGTAACACAAACATCTGAAACCAATGCTCAAGTTACAGTTAATTCTGCTTTTACATTCTCACAACTCTTGGCTAATGTCATTTCTAACAGTATATCATCTGCATCCACTTTAACCCTTAGAGCAAATGCAGGTAATGCTGGATCAGTTGCTGTTTCAATCGGAGCAAACTCTAGAGGTGTTTTTTTAGATACTACAGATACCTATACGGCATCAACAACAGATGCCATGAATTATAAATTAGCGACTGGATCTACTGGCACATCCATATCAATTTCACATCTTTCTGTATGGGGTAATATCAGCGCACAGGTTGCGACTGGACGGAAATATCAGCACTTTGATGCTAGACCTAATAGAATACTCAGCCAACAATACAATCCATTTGGTAGTAGTAATCAGATGGTAATATTTGGATAGTCAGTTGCTTTCCAGCTAGTAATCTAAAGGTCATACAACACGACAAAAGCATATTAAATTTTTTATATTAGGGATATTAAATGACTATCAGTCTTATCGTTACAGGTGTCATAAATTGGGATAAAACCATATTTGTAAAGAGATTTCCAAAAGAAGGAGAGGAAGTCAAGGTTGAGAGGATAATCGATATCCCTGGAGGAAAAGGCGCAAATGTGGCCGTGGCATCAGCGAGAATTCTCGGGAGGGACAAAGTGGCATTATTCGGTGCACTAGGTTCAGATTTTATAGCAGACAAACAGCTAGAAGTATTAAGAAATGAAGGCATCTTAACTAATCTCATTCAATTTACCAGAGTTCCTTCTGGTCAGGCATATATCATTGTTGATTCAGAGGGTAGAAATGCTGTGATGACGTTCAGACAGGCAAACGATATCCTGAACGATAGAACACTCGAATCAAAAAATATGTTAACGTATATCGCAGAAGCACCACTTGTGACTATTGTTGACCCACCATTAGAAGTCGCCAAGAAATTAATTGTTATCAGTGCTGCGAATCAAAAAATAGTGGTATGGGCACCGGGTTTACTATCCTCATCCGGAATCGAAAATATCATGGATGTTATTGATAAGGTCAATTTTCTGATCCTTAATGAATCTGAGTGTTCTTTGGTATCAGGTATTCGTGATCCCATATCTGGATGTAACAAACTGTCCGTGAAGAAAAATAATCTTGGAGTAATAGTGACTAGAGGGGAAAAAGGCTGTATTTTTGGAAACAATGGAGATGTAATTTCAATACCAACTATAGATCTTGTAGAAAGAGGCTTGAAAAAGGTAAACACAGTCGGTGCCGGTGATGCATTCATTGGCACTTTTTGTGCAATGAAAATTTTAGGAAAAGACGATCTTGAATCAATATTTCTAGCTAATGTGTCCGGTGCGTTAAAGGTGACAAAAGAAGAGACCAGAGGAAGTCCTACGATCGATGAGCTTACCGAATTTAGAAATTCTGTAAAAAAGATAGAATATCGTAAATTACTTTAATACTTTCTCTCTGGTGGCTGCTTAAATATAACTAGAAGGACAACTGCTGTCGCCTCAATACCTAGTCATCCCCTTTACTCCCATTACGAAGTGATCTTATCATAGTTATCAGTATCTCCAGTTCTTCAATACTCAATTTTTCAATCTCATCGATTCTATTCTTTATTACTGTCTTGGTTTCGTCTAGCAGACTGATCGGAGCTTCCTTGATTCTTTTTGCAGTCCTATTGGATACAACCATCGCAACTAGTGTCCACACTATACCTATTGCTGCGAACATCAAGACGGCGGAGATCGCTCTTCCTAGCCCCGTAGTTGGGTAAAATTCTCCATATGCCACAGTCGTGATAGTCTCTATGGCGTACCAGAATGCATCGTCCAGAGATGTAATATTTGCATCCTTGTGTCCAGATTCTGCAAAGTACGTGCCAACTGCTCCAAAAATAATTGTTACAGCCGCCATTCCAGTCAACAAGAATACTTCGTTGCCCTTGATATAGCGAACTAAATTGTAAAGACGAACTAGTCTGAAAAAGGCTATGAATTTGAAACTTAGTACAGGATTATGGATTACAATCAAAGCGTCAAGACCCCCGAGCAGCACTAAAGGTATCATGGCAGGAAATTCGTACCAATGACCTATTACATATCTTAGCTTATGTGGAGACGTTCTGATCCTGAGATAAAAATCAATTGCCAAAAAGATGGTTACCAGAAGATCAAAAATGTATAGTGCCAGTAATTGTGGGTTGTTAAACGGATAGAAGATAGTGAGAAGAATTATTAGTAGAGAGATTATTGTGAATGTAGCAATTAGTATATTCTAATACTCTTTGCGTTTGGTCGGGTCTCTATTCAGTACATCATGGCCGGCCTTGATAGCTTTGTCTTCCATAAGCGGCGCATGTCAATTAGGGATATGGCTACAACAAATATTTTTACTCCTTCTCCATGTAATCTTTCTCTAAGCTTTGATAATAACTCTTTGTAATCTTTCTCTAAACGAATTTTAGCAGGACTAATAATGAGTCTCTCCTTTAGGACTGGGATAGCGGGTTCACTAATCTATTGTCAAAGCTCGCCTTTTATGCTGCCGACTGCGGGGCTAGAGAAGTCTTATGTAAATATACTATCAAGGCAGGATAAATCTACCATAATAAAAAATTACAAGCGATGAAACTTTCATCCCATTTCAAATTGGACCGATTACATTTGCTGGCCAGGCTTTA
>JASHSN010000598.1 GCA_030038695.1 Nitrososphaeraceae archaeon | reverse complement strand
TCAAGCGAAGTTTCTACTTTCACAGCCCACTTTAACCCATCTTGACGCCTCCGGAAATACTCCTTCAGAGAGATATTCAAAGAATAATCAAACAGGATATGTTGCAGAGAATCTTTCTGTTTATCATTGTGGGGACATTGATGCATGCAAGACTGCTATAAGCTTTGCAATTGACGACATGATGAAGCATAAAGAATCACATGCAAACATCTTGAATCCAGAGCTCACACATGTGGGTACAGGAATTGCAGTGGGCAATGGCAAAGTCGTGATGGTATTCGACTTCGAGGTATGAAGGTTATAATCCGCAGTGAGAGGACGCACCCTATTTCGGGAGAGCTCGGCTGAACTCCGCTAGGCTGTCTATAGATAATTTAAAGACGTCATGTATAACAACGGGACAGTTAACCATAAAGAATTATACACGGACTTTTACATGTCTTTGAAATGTCTAAAGATCGCTATCACATTTGTATTATTAGTTTTTTACAGTGGCAATTTCTTTAATAGTTCGTGTTTCTTATACGGATGAAGATCCAGTACTGATCCAGTAGTAATTAAATCGATTCTGATATCAATTTTGCCAGTTCTTCTTTTCTTTGTATATGGTATAGTTTCATTTGTAGAAGCAGCTGTTCTTTCATCTGCTTGTAAAGATCGATCCTTACTCGCAACGGCTCCCATTCTATATCGGAATATTGTTGATGTGATGGCATGCTTTTTCTTCATATTTCTCATCAAGGTACTCGTGTATAAAACGTTCAAGTACCCTATCTCTAGCTTTAGATACCAAGCAAAAGGAAGCTCCTACTACTACACGCTCCAATGTCTTTGAAATTTAGCTTAGCTGCGTTTGTGAAGTTGGTTTGAATCCAAGCGATAAACAGATCTGTGTTATATCTGACCTAATATATTTAACGAAATAATCTATACTGACTGGTTTTCGGATAAAGCATCCTACACTTATACCTCATCTACCACGTTGCGTGCGACGGCAGTATGGAATAGCTACTAACGTGAAACCTACTTTTGACATAGGATATAGTATCTTTGCACATGTGAACACACTGTTGTAGCAACACTGCTGTGGTATTTTTTGCAACTGTATCAATACTCTTTCCCTTCATTTTTATTGCTTTCGAATATCAGGAATGGGTTATGTATATCCATCAACAGTTCTGCCGCACTACTTATACTAGACCGTTATACTACTGTTACAGCTTATACTACTGTTATAGTGTTGGATTTAACAGTAGTTAGAGAAATAGTGTCCAGGGAGCTTTTTTTCTTAACCAGGGGTTGATAAATTACAATCTACTTATCACAACACGCGCTTGGAGCAGTTAATTAACTTGACAAACGATACCTATATCAGTCATCTTGTCGAGAGCAGAGATCCACTCCTTGCGTTTCTGTGTGTGGACTCTTTTATTTTTGAAAATATAAAAATGGAAATCTTCAAATGAGAAACGCATGTTAAAAAGCATATGTGAGTATGCGGCATCAAAATACCAATCTGGATATGTAAGTTGGTGCTTGACATCAAATAAGTGAGGTTTAAGGCAGCCTTTTTCCATTGTTGTCTTATTCAGTATCTCAACGGCAAAAGCAGAATAGTCCTATGCTTCTACTTCGATTCCATTTGATGCAAAAAATATGCTATCTCTTCCGTGACCTGCGCCCAGCGTTAGGCATTTGTATCACATGTTACAAAATATGTCTTCACGCTTTCCAATTTGGACCTAATACGATTAACCAAATAATCTATACTGACTGGCTTTCGAATAAAGCATCCTTCCTGCCTTGCTGGATATATCTCTCTTAGCACCTCACGGTTTATCTCTCCATTAGACATCAAACAAACTCTTACATTAATATCGATAGCCAATATCTTTTCAGATAATTCAAATCCATTCATACATGGCATGTTAATTGTATGAAAGTCAATCTATACCTCATCTAGAGAGAACTAAATTATAAGCAGAATTGTATATAATTCTGTATTGGGCCAAAATGAAGATCTAGAGGAAAAGAAATTGTTAGGATCTGGTGGCTATGTTCTTGCTAAGCTAACGGAACAAGAAGAACTTAGGGCTAGTCTAGGAGTTCCTCAGATATTCTTAGCTAACATTGAGAGATCAAATGAAGATAGATTTTCAAGGTATTTCTGCAATAAATGTGATAGGTGATATACTGGCTGTCCGAAGATAGTATACGAAAATCCAAATGAAGAGTTAGGTGAGGGTATTATTCTTATTGAAAAGGGGGAATATCAGTGCAAAATATGCAATAACATAATAGCAATCTACCGCAAGTTCAACAGATAACAAAAATTACTTTACTAGAAGCAGTAGTCCAGGAGCTCTTTTTATCAAATAGTGCATGCTCAAGTATATACATAGAAGTCGACAGCTATGAACATTGTGGGCACATTCTACTAGAACATGTCATTAGTACCACCAAGGCCAAGGAATGTAAAAATACTGACATTAGATTATCAATGTCTACTTGGGTTGATTCTAAATCTTTTGAGAACCTTCTTTTCAAACAGCAGAAAATATCGAAGATCCAGAGTAAATAAACCAAGAGTAAATAATCTATAGTAACTGGTTTTCTGATGAAGCATCCTATACTTATCGCAGGATATATTTCTCTCAGTGCTTCACGGTTTATTTCCCCATTAGACATGAAACAAACTTTGACATTAATATCTATAGCTAATATCTTTTCGCATAATTCAAATCCGTTCATATCTGGCATATTAATGTCGCTTATCTTTAAATTCTTAAGAATATCAGATAAGTTAATTGATTCATGATGAATGAGACAACAGCAGCAGCTACTTTGCCAGCACATCCACCTTCAAGGGCCGCTTGAGTTATTTATGCGTACTACGCAATTTCATTAGTTCCTCATGTGACTGCTCCAAACTCTTAGTTAGTACATCAAATAGGAAAGCAAGTTCATTATCCGAATATGAAGAAAGAAGTTTGTGCATTCTCATACTAATTGGAGTAAAGATAGCCTCTAAGTTTCTTTCTAATTGTCATATAATCATATTGTACATGCCAACAACGTCCAAGCAACATCCGTTTTGGTATGAATATTCATTAGGATACTTTGTTGCTTCATAGTCCTCAAAGTGTTGCTAAAGTTTTCAGAAAGTGTTGATAATTTTGTCTTCCTTGCTCTCATTTACCCTGTCTTACTGTCTCTGCTTACGATTACGGTGAATTTGCACTAAATGAATACAGTTCTTGCTTGTGAAATGACTTCTCGTAAGTATCCTCCAATGGATTGGATACGAATCTTATTGAATATCATTTCTTTTCACGTCCTTTAAACCGGTAAAAGCGCCTAACCTTGTAGTGAAATTATAAACAATATCATGGTATCAATCTTGACCTTTTTATTGATTATCCTTTTTTGCCGAATTGGAGTCTTTCCATGAACAAGCTCTTCATGTTTTTGATATGAGCCGATCCTAGAAAATGAGATATCGTGTATGGGAAATCTGTATCTACTTCCAAATTTTATTGACAGAAATGATGAAATTATTCCAAGTGTAATTCCAAAAACTAAATGCATAACAGTAGAACCAACTAGAATATTTAGAAAGTTGCTAGAGATGTGACGTGCTGCCTATTAACATAGATCAAGAATGGATGTTAATATTACAAAACCATCATTAAACACTTATTTCACCATCATTAAACACGGGTAAGAAGATCTATGAAGATTTCGAATTATAACCAAAGTACCCTAACCAATATAGGAGATAGATGGTGCACATCGCTAATGAAAGTGTAATGGAAGATCTTGTTGCATGGACTGACATTATAGGTACTATCGCTGGTATCTTAGTGCTATTATCATTCATACCGCAGATAATGAAAGTAACTGTACTTATCCATAGGATGACAGAACTTGAGTGTATATATTTATCTAATTTCCTATTCTATTCTATGGCCAGTAAACGAAAGAATAACAAGAAGGATATTTCTGGAACAGAAATTCTGACTATGAAATCTAGACTTTCGGCTCACTCACTAACACCTTTGATAAAATCCGTTACATCTGATTTCGAAGCTAGGCTTCTCCTACAAGACAAGTATAGATGGTATAGTCAGGGAAGCAGAAGCATTTGTTTCGTATCTATACTGCATGACTACTCCAGAAAAGAGAAGTAAATTACTTTCGATTGATAATTCAGAGCCATCCAGTGGTACCAATATCTTTAAAAATTTTGGAGTTACCATGGTATTCTTCCTCTGCTTTATTCAGGTTATTGAATGTGCAGCTTAATAAATTGCACTTGGATCTGTCTTGACCCGAGAAAAGTGTTGAAGAGTATTAACCCGAGTCATCCTTCTGCGCTAACGTTCCTTATAATATATGAACTCTCGTTATGCAGCTGTTGATGTTGAAATAGCTGCTTCCATATTTCGATGTATAAGGGCGAATACTGATGATAAAGAGAATAGAAGAATTATTATACCGCCAACCATAACCACGGCAATCTGGGCATGCTCTGCCAACAGATTGAAACCAAATGAGCATCTTTTAACACCCAG
>JASHSN010000597.1 GCA_030038695.1 Nitrososphaeraceae archaeon | reverse complement strand
TCAGTCTCGACCTCCTCTTTAAAAGAAGTTTGAATTACGCCTGGTCTTGTGCTACCAATACCTTTTGCAATTGCCAAAACCCTATCCCAAGCCTTTTTTGTGTGATCTTGGTATACGGCAACCAGAGATGGAGTGCCAAAACCTTGTTGATATAATTCTCTCACTAGTTGACCAGGACCTTTAGGAGCAACCATTATCACGTCCACATTTTTTGGTGCGACTATCCATTTCCAATGTATTGCCGCTCCGTGAGAAAAGCTAAGAGCCTTTCCTTCAGTTATATAGGGCTCGATATGCTTTATATATGTGTCTGCTTGTTCCATGTCCGGAATCAGAATGTGCACTATATCAGCGCTGGCCGCCGCTTCTGACAGACCCATCACATTGTGACCGTCTTGTTGTGCTACTTTCCAACTCTTGCCATCCTTTCTCAGACCAACAATTACGTCAATGCCTGAATCTTTCATATTGGTCGCTTGGGCACTACCTTGAATACCGTAACCGATCACCCCGACTGTTTGGTTTCTAATCAGATTGATTTCTACCTGTTGATCGAGCCATTTTTTAGCAGACATAACGATTGAATGTCAAATTGTTCTATATATGCGCTCTCCCAGAAGCGTATGCTATGCGATTTGTCGTATCACTTATACAAGAGAGAAGTTTGTAATAAAGTCAATCAATAGAAGTCCTCTCACTTGTAAGGCATGCGAGGCCAACTCCTAATATGAAAGTAAAATAGTGGCATTTTAATGGGCTATAAAAGCGTTTTTGGAGTACTCGCCCTATTACCAAACAATATATGAGTTGATTCGATGATTCCCCCGCATTGTTCATTCCTCCCTGCTTAATTGTAATTGCAAAACGCCTCAATGTGTATAAAGAATTTTCTGGTTTGAAGTGTCAAATGATTAGTATACTTCATCTCGCGTCCCTATCGTTTTGTTTTCTACCGATAGACAACTACAATTCCCTTGGGCATACCACGTCTCGAACCACTTCGTTATTTTTTTACCACATTTGGTACAATAACTTGTCAATACTACAATGACATATTAGGCTTCCCAAGAGATATAATATTTTCTCCTATTTTATAATTTAAAATGATTAGCGACTAATGTCTACATTATAAACTGGTCTCCTGGCGGGTGTGGTATGAGTATCATCCGAATGCGGTCTTGTGCATCTGCTTCGTCGAATTCTTTCTATTTTTGTTCATGAATAACAAGCACAGGTTTGTTAGAACTATTTATTACCTTTCTAGTTGTACTTCCATGAACTTTTATTGAAGAAGTAATCTTACTACTTGCCATGATTATTAGATCAACATTCATTACTTGAGCTACATTGATTATTTCGTCCACAGGGGGCTTTCCTGTTTGTATTTTATAAGATATTTGGCTCTTTACTCCAGCTTGTTTGCATAACCTTATTTTTTCTTCCACCATCGTTTTTACTCCACCATAAATAGTAACTTCCAACTTAGCGTTTGTACTATCGGGCTGCACTTTTGAAGTTGCTATCAGGGCACTAGAATCAGTGTTCTTAACGTGTTCAATGACATTCAAGATAATTATTTCAGCACCTGATAACTTTGACAGGTAAATAGCATGACCTAAAGCTTTATCAGACTTTTCTGTCCCGTCATGAGGAACTAATATTCCATTATACTGGATCTTAGGAATATCGGAGGAGGTCTGATCTTGTGAAGTTTCATATCCCGGTGCTAATTCCGGACCTGTGCTATCCGCATTCATAGTTGATCCGATAATATTTTAATTATTATATAAACAATGATGTGCAGGGTAATTCGGGTTGCTATGGGACTCGATTTACGACTCCTTTTGCAGCTTTTGTTGTTTTCGAGTTTATATGACGTCTACCTACGCAAAGTTCAACATTGATAGATTGAAACTATTTAATCCAATCTGATGAACTGAATCTTATGAAAGAACATCACAAAAATCCAATACCTACGGTAGATATTATTATAGAAGAGAATTCTCGGATTGTATTAATTAAAAGAAGGAATGAGCCTTTCAAACATCATCTAGCCCTTCCAGGCGGATTCGTTAACGAAGGAGAAAGAGTGGAGGATGCTGCAAAGCGGGAAGCTCGGGAAGAAACGTCCCTCGATGTAGATCTTATTGATATCTTGGGCGTTTATTCGGATGCAAAGAGAGATCCTAGAGGCCACAATATGTCAACTGTATTCATAGGAAGGTGCTTTCATAACAAAAGTGATGAAATCAAAGCAGTAGCAAAAGATGATGCTGTCGAGATAGAATGGGTCAGTATAGACGCGGTTGGAGATAAGAACTTGGGCTTCGACCATAAACAAATATTATTGGATTACAAGAGATGGAAAAAATTTGGCGGGACATTTTGGTCGTCTAAATATGGAATCTAATGCTAGTTAACTGCCGCGCCTGGCTGCTATTAGAAACAACAAGAGCTGGTAAAGGGCAATGTCAGCATTGCATTACATAATCTTACAAAAAATATATATATTATCTAGTTAAGTTATGTAAAATGTAGTTTTTAATTCTTGTCAGTATTTGAAACTTATCTTCGTAGGCCCTAGAATATTAAAGCATTTCATTTGCACAAGAATCTAATTTAATTACGACATTTTTGGCAACACATAAATTCTCTTTTTTCACTTTCTGTCTATTAATGGGCAAGAGAACAGAATTAGTGATCTTTGTTAGCGTACTTTCGCTTGTATTTTCGATCACCATGCAAGGTATAGTTTTTGACGACAACAATGTCTTGGCTTCTGCTTTAGCATATGGACGAAATTCTGTAGAAAAATCAACTCAAAATAATCTAGAACAGTCATCGATTATTACTCAACAATCGCATTACAGCAGGAATGAAGCTTCATTGAAGAATCCTGCTTTACTATCAACGGCTAACACTACCAAGTCGACTAATCTCAGGACCATATTTAAGCAAGTAGAAAACTCTGTTGTACAGATAACAAGCAAATTACCAACACCTACATCTAACACTCTCAATCCTCAATCACCGAATACCACAGCGTTAGGTTCTGGATTTGTATATGATAACCAAGGCCATATAATCACTAACGGTCACGTAGTCGGTGATACAAAGATAGTAGATGTAACATTCGTTGATGGAAATAGATATGCTGCAAACGTAATAGGAACTGATATTTATGGGGACATAGCGGTTCTACAAATTTTACAGAATGCTACTCAACAGCGACAACTGTTATCTTCTCTTAAACCGCTTGTGATTGGAAATTCTTCGAATTTAGAAGTTGGAGATCAAGTAATCGCTATTGGTAATCCGTTTGGACTTAGTGATACTATGACTACAGGTATTGTAAGTGGGGTTGGACGATTACTTCCAGGGTCTGGATTTTCTATACCAAACGCAATCCAAACCGATGCCCCAATAAATCCTGGCAATTCAGGGGGACCCTTGCTTAATATGCAAGGAGAGGTTATTGGAATGAATACCGCGATACTTTCTGGCACAGACACATTTTCTGGAATAGGATTTGCCATTCCGTCTAACACAATAAAAAAGATAGCTCCTTCATTGATCAAAAATGGGCAATTTGTACACCCTTACCTGGGGCTTAGTGGTGCTACTTTAACATCAGATTTAGCAGAAAACCTTACAGGTCCAGCAACGAATTTGAATGGTGTATATGTAGACACAATTACAAAGAACGGACCTGCTGCTAAGGCTGGAGTACATGGCAGTACTGTAGACCAATATGGACAGAAACACCCGGGCGATATAATAACAGGTGTTGATGGACATAATATTAGTAGGATAGATGATTTCATCTCCTATATTGATCAACAGAAGTCCCCTGGTGACAGTATTACCTTAACGGTATATAGAAACGGACATACTGTCGACCTGAAGGCAACGCTAGCTGCTAGACAGCCTCTACTTCCATTTCTTTTTGTGCGATTAGCCCCTCCTTCACAGATCCCTACTCCTCATAGACAGCACCCGTCGTTACCTACGCCACATTCATAATGTGTGGAAAAGTTGTCTTCCACGCATCGTTCACACTTAAATTAAAGTATTGAAAATTAGGTTTGCATCTCTTTTAGAAACCGTTTTTCAGGACTGGCTTAGAGAGCTTCCAGCTTAGCATTCCTATTGTAATTAGGACATATTGGTATATTGATATTGAATATACCAATAGTTGTTATCCTTTTGCACCTAACGTCAGGAGGACTGATTCAGGACTGGCACAAAGGCACCATTTACTCTGACTTTATGTAAATAAAGTTTGTATGTAAGCCTTCGTTTCGGCGGCGAATTGGTAGTATCGTATTTTAGAAAGTATGTTTGCAGTGACATGTATAAAATGCCTATTTTTCATAGCTTGTTTTGTCAAGTCAGATCATAGCGTGTTCACCATCCGGAACGAGGAGAGCATCCTTCGTAGTTTGTATGTAAGACAGATCGTCACTCATCACAATACCCCAGTATTACACATGTGTGTATTCTGTTTTACACATGTCGCATTCTTTAAAAGAGTTACAATTGCTTGCCTTATTTTCATAAAACTAGGTTGGACCTTTTCGTTAACCTCTTCTAACTTACCAACTTTTGGTCCTATTTCCAGCCTATGTGTCAGAAGCTCACATTGGTACTTTGTTTAAGGGACTCAACACAAAACAACCAAAATCATTATAGCTATATTAAAAATATACATATAATGTTATTACAATATTGCATTTCTGGGC
>JASHSN010000596.1 GCA_030038695.1 Nitrososphaeraceae archaeon | reverse complement strand
CAAATATAAAACTAGAATAGGGGTCCGAAGTCACGATTTATGTTCTCCAACGGTCAACACGAAATATAAACGGAAGGATTCCCAATGATATTGTAGGTAATTCTATTTATTCCGCACCTGCATATTACTTACGTGTAGGTCTTGCTTAAAGAAGAGAGGGATAGGGTGGTACTGTGCGGTTCATGATTCGCTGATCCCTAATCTCTCTCTTCTCATTTAAGCAGTCTACCCTCTTTTAGATTTGAATAATAATGACGTGTATAAAATTAATTAAATCGTTACCGGATTAAATTCAGATAACATGTACCATCGTCATTATATATACTTCACGATATATGTGTCCCGCTACAAAAAAAACCGTTGGGTTTGGCCGCTGCTTTTTGCTTTTGATTTTCTATGCGTAGATTCTGACTATTTTTGGGCATAAGTAATCATCGATTCTGCGCCTTGATACGGCTGCTCTACGAATTCACTCATCGCCCTTCCATTTGGGACTGTTCTGATAATTATCTTGGCACTCCAAGCTCGACCAGCTCTTTCACGATGCTAGGCTTCTCACTAGAGCGGCTACTGATAACTAGTTACGAGATTGAATAGATTGTTTCTTCTAGATTGTACATTACTGCTACTTGTAGGATATTCTTATCTAGTTCCACCCCAACAACATACCTTTTATCGTCTGATTTGGATTTAGAAGGCTTTTTTTGAGCAGTGAGGCCTACCATGAAGCCTTAAAATTCTATCATAAGAGAACATCTATAATCTATCGATGGTTTTATATGGTAATGAACACCAATATATACCAACGTATATATAGCGGAAAAGAGAACACTATAGACGAGATGAAATGGTAGACGGCAAATCTGAAGTGAGCACTGGAACGGGTTCAACCGATGTAACAATCCTTTATGATACAACGACACAAAACTGCATAAGAATATTTGACGAGTTAACAAAAGCTCATCCACAATACGCGCAATCAGTCTCGAATTTACAACATGACTATGCAGTTGCAACAAAGAATACTATTCAGAATATGGTTTTAGCTCAAAAGATGTCAGGGAGTAACGTGAACTTCCCAATAGTAACACCACAATACATGGAAGAATTTGTTAAGAGATCGAACGAAATCAGCGATAACACAGTTAATGCACTTCGTATCAACAACCAGTTGACGGTCAATGCGATAAATGCAGCAGCAGAAAACTTCAGAACCTTTAATCGAACAATCGATTCTGTGACAGAATTTAATACCAGTGCTGCAAAAGCTTGGAATTCATTCTTCACAGCACAACAACAACAGTTCATACATAAACAATAACTTTTTTGTTGTTATTGTTAACTCTTTTGTTGTTTTCATTTTTCAAGAACTTATTTGGACCTAGTAGCATGGTCAGCTAGTGTGCAATATTTAAGAAGAATACGATAAGTTCTTAGCAATTGTATTTACATACAGACCATTTAGATTTACTGGTATGCCAGGCAGTTGGAGAAATATCAAACTAGTTGACACAAGGACATGATACACGTTCTGATCTGTTGTTTTCCTCTTTTGTTGACTCTAACCACGACGACTGTTCTCTCTGAATTAAGCCAACTTCAACCAGTCTTCCGAGAATATTCTCCACCTCTAACAGCGATACATCGAATCCGTTCCTCTTGAGGGAAATGAAGATTTCCTCAGTGCTTGCAGACATCATTATCTACTCGTAACTGAGTTCTTTAGCTATAATAATTTAGTATATCAATCAACTAGTATAATATTCTAGACTGACAGTCTGGAATATTATCCCTAAACTGAAGCTTTCTGCGGCAACGTGCATTTAGCATGCCACGTTCAAGATATATTTCAATCATCGTCCCTCCCTCAGTGTACAGCTAAATTCGTATGCTCGTATGGAGAGGATGGATTTAAGAAATAACGGAAATCACAATATCCGTTTAGCTTTATAGTTTATCAACAAGGCAGCAGGTACTTTATAGTGATATTAATGCTATCGTGCTCAGCAGTTCACTCAACGCCTGGACTTAATAGAATAATAGCTTAGCTGTTCTAGTTGTGACAGTCAGCTTCGATATTAGTTCGATTAAATCATGAGGCGATAGATCTATCAATTAAAAAACAGGCAATAGACATTCTGCAAGTCGATAAAGGTATAAGACACAGGTATGGTAAGTAATATCATAGACGAATAAAAAAAAGAGTGCTAGATTCTGATGAGTTCTTGTGGGGTTTTAGTGATCAATTACTTACGTCGACCAAGAAACAAGAGTTCTCGATGACTTTCAAAAAAACACAACATGGCTCGCGAGCGACGAGGCCATCAATACAACGAGTAATCGACGCACATGGAAAGCCAAAAAAACTGGCATTATGATTTCACTATATTCTATGGATATGTTTTCACGCACACACGATACGTCAAAGAAGGGTGCTTTGTGATAACTAGTGGTCTGGGTGGTTAGAATGGGTGAGAAATTGCTTTCGAAAAGGAACAATAAGAGAAACATGGAACCAAATAGAGCTTGATAAATGATTCAATCCGGCCTATAGCTTAAGTACGACAAGTAGCCTATACTATTCTGCCACTAGAACAGTATGGAGTAATGGGAAATAAGAAGAATTCTAGGTCTAGCATTGAATAGCATTTTTAGGTGTGGATTTGGTTTAAAGAGCGAGAGGCCCAAAATGGTTAAATTCAGAAAATGTCTCCCGGTTTTTTACACTTTCCTTCGTTCCAGTCTCATTTTCATACCGTACTTTGCTCGTAACGTAATACCTGGGTCGAGTTCTACCCGATGGCCAGGTATGAGGTGCATTTTCCATTGCCTACTAATAGTTGCTATAAGGAGTATACCTTCCATCCATGCAAACGATTCTCCTATGCAGGCTCTAATCCCTCCGCCAAACGGGAAATAACTAAATCTTGGAAGTGAAGATTTTACTTCCGAGCTCCAGCGCTCTGGATCAAAGCGATCTGGCTCATTAAAGTAACGCGGGTCACGATGCATAAGATATTGACTCATCATAATTGTAGAACCAGCTGGTACGGTGTATTTATCGAGGGTATAATCATTGGCTACGAAGCGGCCAAGTGACCACACAGGGGGATATAATCTCATTGATTCTCTAAGCACTTTTTCCGTAAACTTCAATTTTGGTATATCTTCAACTGATGGAGCACTATCTCTATCAAATATAGATTCTAACTCTTCCACGAGCTTTTTCTCTATTTCACGATTTTGAGAAAGAAGATAGAATGTCCAAGTGAGTGCATTAGCAGTCGTTTCATGTCCTGCAATAAATATGGTCATAACCTCATCTCTTACCTGCGTGTCTGACATTCCTAAAGTGGGCATGCCAGTAGTAGTACCGGTTATCTTATTGGTAGGCCAAGATTGAGTGCTATCTTGGGCTTGAATCAAACGCGTAAGCAGATCATCATAATTTTTATCGTTAGATTCAAGGCCCTTCCTCCTTTCTTTAATCAACGAATATACGAGTTTGTCTAACTTTTGCCTTGCTTGTCTGGCTCCTTTAACATTGGGCAGAACTGGTATCTTATTAAGCACTTGACCCAACGGATTTTGAAGTCTCTTTGAGTAATTACGAGATATGGTCAAAGCCCTATCAACCTCTTCAGTTTCTGATTCTACGTCGTAATTTAATACTGATTTGCAGATTATGTTCAAGGTTAGGTGCATCATTTCTTTTAAGATATCTACCGTAGCCCCATCATTCCACATCATATTTAGAGTGGAAGCATAGTCTGTCATGACTTTTCCATAGGTGGCGATCTGTTTAGGATGAAATATGGGTTGTATTATCCGTCTTTGCCTGGTATGCAGATCGCCCTCACTTGTAACAAGTCCTTCCCCTAGTAGAGCCTTTGCGATTTGAAGTCTTCTACCCTTCTTAAAGTTGCCATGATCATATACAAGCACCTTCTCAATATAATCTGGTTTGTTGATTAGATATACATCCTGACGTCCTAGTTTAAAATAAGAAATATCC
>JASHSN010000595.1 GCA_030038695.1 Nitrososphaeraceae archaeon | reverse complement strand
TCTGTGTAAATCGGATTTCCTAATGTGAAATTTGTATTGGTTATTATAGTCGTAGTAGCATTTTCTGCCATTGTTTTCTGAATAATAGTAGAACTTGGCAGCAGGAAGATAGGTAATAGTGACCATACGACCAGCGAGATTATTTTATGGTTGTTCATTAATATCTAGGCAAGAAAGATTTTCTATATATAGTTGTCTGGTGGTGGTATATTTGAGATCCATTCAAGAAAAGGATTCAGATCGATAGAGTAGTTGGCAGTACTACACGACCTATACTACTACTCCTCCACCCAGGCCACAGCCCGCATCTAAGACCAAATATTGAAAGATGGATATGGTCCCTTACACTTATTGGTATAGTTTATTCTGAAGCTTCATTTTAGATATTTAAGTTTACATATTAGTATCATCTAACAGATTACCTCTGATAAAGAAACTAAGAACAATAGCTTTAGGAACTGTAGCTATCGCAGCAGTAATAGGACTGTTTTCAACAGGTCCAGAAGTAGCACAGGTTTGGTTTCAAGCGGCTAATGCGCAAATCACCCCTGCTCAACAACAGGCGCTAAGGAGTCTTGTAGAATCACATGAGTGAATCCGAGCGACAACAAAATATTGTGGTTTTGGAGAAACGCCAGTCAGTCTGCAGGTAACGTCGTCATTAAAAAAGATAGACTCTGCCGAAAATAAAAAAGAGGGATTTGTTGTTGTTTGTTGTTGGTGGTGCTATATTATAACCTGGCACTCAATCAGACCGTTCCCAAGACTTATGCATTGACCACTGCCACCACGAGTACCTGGAGTGCCTTGGCTAAGGGGACCATTGGCATTACCTCCATTACCTACATTTCCGCCTGCGATAAAAGGACCCGTGCCGCCGTTTCCTCCATTGCCTCCGGTTCCGCCGTTGTTGCCGTTTCCTCCATTTCCGCCGTTAGCATTTTGGCTACCAGATACAAGTGGCGTGTCACCACTTACACCTGTTCCACCGGTTCCACCATTCCCACCTGTTCCGCAACCACTTGGACCACAAATGCCGGTACCGCCAGTTCCGCCGTTAGCCGAACCACCACTTATACCGGCGCCGTTAGTCGAACCACTTCCACCAGTTCCGCCGTTACCGCCCATGCCACCTGTTCCGCCATTTGTTCCCGTCATAGTAACAGCAAATGCTTGAGGTAAATTTGTTGCTCCTATACCCAAGAAGAGACTCAAGAGTCCGATCGTTAGCATTTTGTTTGTTAACATTGATTTTCTAAGTGGACGCTGAGCAATAAGTATTATGGTATTTTTACACATTATAGAAAATATTCCAAAATATTCCTCTAAACAGCAAGTGGACGCTCAGCATTAAACATCATGAGGGTGTGTCATTGGATGGGACAGTAAATAGATGCAGATTCCGCAAAATTTAACTGCTTGTTTGATCGGCTTAGCACAATGATACAAACAAAAACAATAACAATGCTTCTTTTAGCCATTTTAACTGGGGCAATAGGAATAGGAACGGTAACACAATCAACACAGGGGCAACCAGGCGCTTGTCCGGCAGTGATCGCGGCAAATCGTCAGCAACTAGTCAGTTCAAATATTTTAGGACAAAATGTTTATCCAGCAATAACAGCAATACAGAAGGCAGTAACACAGAAAACAGCCGCAGCCGCAGCGTTTGAGGAGGCCTATGCAATGACTGTATCTCCCCGTGCAATACTCTTGAATTTATGTGTAAGATTTTCACTTTAGCGGTATTAAAATCATCGATGTAGTATGGACACCAAATTGTAATATGAGCCTTGTCTTGCCCACACCACCATCGCCAAAGATAATCATGATTTTTTTAGCTGAAGTTTGCAGAAAATCATAGAGTTCATTTAACTCTTGTTGCCGCCCGAAAAATTTTTCATGCTTAAGAACAGGCTTGATATCACTTCTTTGGCAATATTCTTCCAAAGAGAGCAACGAATTTTTTGGTTTGATTGTTTCTTGAGTTTCAACCCGTGATGGTAACTCGTCTAAATAATCAGCTATTATGGTTTTACAGTATTGGTTACTCTCTGTTGTGATAGCAATGGGTGACGTGTCCCCATTACAGTATTACTTTTCATTTGATTGTAAACGGAATCCGATTATAGAACCGTTACGATACGTTCCTTGGTAGGACACATCTTTAGATGTTGAATCCTTAGTAATGTGTTGAACTATTGAGGCAAAAACAGCAGCATTTAGTCCGGGTGGCTCTTCTTCTTTAGGTAATTCCAATGTTGATGAATTTACGCCCAGCAAAACAGACCACAATCTCCAGGCCGTCTCGCCGGGACCAATTGTCTCGATTCTTTAATTTTGTTATAACTGGGCTTCCACTAGTACCCTTCTGCAATCTAGCATCTATTAGAAAATGTGGCTTGCCTTGGAACGGTACTCTATATGCACTTGCAAGTGTTCCTCTCCGAATTACTTGAGGACCGACTATTCATCTCACATTCACAACAGCAAGTTAGGCTGTCTTAATAAGGCTTCTGTCCCTCCCAGTTGCCCTCAGGGCTGTAGCGGCACACCAGAGTTGCCCAGTGGCCCGATAAACCCCTACTGGTCTTTCCGTCAAGTGTGGCGGTACCGCAACCCACTTCGGTCGTGGTCCGCCAGACCATCTGCGTGTAATGACCGCACCCTCTCCCGGGGGCTTGCCCGGGGGCTTGACACGAATCAGGCGACCCGAACGTGCCGCCCTTCCAATACTGCTTTTCGTTGACCCAGTCCTGGACTAGCGATGCAGTCGAAGGCGGCGAAACCTCTCCGCTACTACTCGCTTCATACCCGGACGCAATGTTCTCCGCCTGGCCAGTCCTAGCCGCTGGGTCGGAGTGCTGGGACTGGGCCTGGTTAATATACTTGCCCTGGTTAAGCTTCACCAGCTCGTTGGCCCAACTCTGGGCGTCGGCGGCTAGGCTGTCGCTCCACTTGAGTTCCGGGACTCCAACGGCAGCGCGCGCGTCGTTGTGGACCTTCAGGACGGTGTCGGCGATATCCGACTGTGCGTGCGAACGGTGCAGCGCCGCCCACGGCACTATCAGAATTGCCGCTACAGATATGGGTATAATCAGAGATATTGCGATTTGTTTATGTGACATATCTAGATCTAAAAGTACTATAATAATCCTAATAAGGGGTACGATAGAATATTCTTCTCGCTCGTTTGAGATATCTTTCCTTGGTAAATATCTTTCGAAATTATCCTCTGTTGCATCTGCAAATACCTTTTTTGCGGTATCCTTATCAAAAGTAATGTTATAACTGAAAAAGTTGTCCTTATCCCGGGCAATCTCTCCTAAGTCATAAAGTGAAAAGTACGTACAATCGTCATTCTTATTTAAGGATCCTCTAATTTTAAAACTTTCAATATACGTAGCCGCGTACGAGTAACAAATATTTTTTACGAGCTGTTCCCTTTCGTTTGCCTAGATTGTTCAGTTTAAGCACAACAGTTCGGATATCCTTCAACAGCTTTCCATAATCATTCTTGCTCGTGTCAGGCATTACAGGATCTATACCTATCAAGACAAGATAAGTGAACGATGTAGCCTTTCCAAACAGGATGCGTAAAACCGGATAAGAATGTCGTGGTCTTGATGACCTCCATCTATGCGAGAAAGGAGCTGTGTGTCTGAGATCAATAAGTTGGTTGTCTACAGGTATTATGATTATGATAGCTATGACCGTTAAAGTGCACGAACTGACGGTGCAGTTAGTAACATTACCTCATCTCTCGTAGGGTATCAATAGTGTATATGGCGAAGAAACTCTAAACTTTAATCCGCACCCTTACAGGATATTTGATGTGCTCATTTGTGGCACGCTGTCTTCAATCTCTTGATATAGCATCGGGGCTATGTATAGAGATGTTTAGAATGAAACAACCTAACAGTCGTAA
>JASHSN010000594.1 GCA_030038695.1 Nitrososphaeraceae archaeon | reverse complement strand
TGGCATAATGCTATGACGAACCACTATATGACATAACTAAAACGTAGTCTTCTCATCAGCTAGCTAATTACCAGGCATAAATCAATCGAAGGGAAGCAACAAGTATGAAGATGATGTATACTTCGAGCAGACATGACTTATACACAAAGAGAAATCTCCCACAAATTAAAGGATATTTTTCTTATTTCTACTAATATTGATTACTCATTTAGTGATCTTGCACTGATTGATCACTAATCACACTTATTTTCGTCTGATGTAATCTCGATACTCATTTTTTTAAATTTCTAATATTCATCGATTTATTCTTACTTTATATTATAGAGTTTGTGTTTTTCTACACTCTTTGTTAGTATATTCTCTGCATTTATGATCGTGCCTCCAGCTGCCGTTAAAGAAAATTTGTAAATGCTTTGCGCCCTCTCTGTCTTCTATCACTCTTGTATATCCATTTTTTGGGTTGTTAATGTATCGTCTGTCAGAAACTTCGTTGTATTTAACCATATTAATAATAGAGATATCTTAGATATATGAATCGTATACATTCTAGAGTTGACATCGTCGAAGCTCCGTCTATATAGGTAGATAATGTCTACACGTGTGACTCGAGTTATGACTTAATTATGTATTCCAATCGATTTATGAGACCCAAAGTTATTCCTGCAATGCTTCTGTTATAGTGACAGCAGAATAATAAAAATACATAGTTGTCATTGAAACATAACATTCTGTCAAACTCGGAGTATTCTGTTATATTGTGACAGCGAGAAATACCCTCGTGACACTTTCTATCAGTAATTATATTGCTCAGTATATAATTGATTAGTTGATTTGATGACTACTGCGCGCATTTATGAGATTATGAAGAAAATGAAACTATCTCTCTCTTACAAAAATCTAGCGAGACCTACTGCACTTAAAGGTTTACAAGCCGAGGAGGAACAGGATCCGTTCAAAATCCTTATTGGAACTATTCTATCCGCAAGAACAAGAGATGAAATTACGACAAGAGTTGTTAACAACTTATTCAGAAAATTCAAGAATCCAGAAGAACTTGCTAAAGCCGATATAGAAGAGACTAAAGCAATAATTCACAGTATCGGTTTTTACAATGTCAAAGCTAAGCGGATAAAAGAAGTTTCGCGATTGATAGTCGAACGCTATAATGGAGAAGTTCCAAGCGACATTCAAAAGCTTCTCGAATTACCAGGTGTCGGAAGGAAGACAGCAAACTGTGTGTTAGTGTATGGGTTTAAGAAGGCTGCAATACCTGTTGATATTCATGTTCACAGGATTTCAAACAGACTAGGACTTGTTAACACTAACAGTCCAGAAAAAACCGAGATTGAGCTTAGTCGTATTCTTGATAAAAAATATTGGATAAAAGTGAATGACATTTTTGTTATGTACGGACAGAATATTTGCCTTCCGATAAAACCAAATTGTAAATTATGTAAACTAAAGGAGGTTTGCAAATTTTATCACACTACAGTTCTTCCTATTCAGAATTCTTCATTGAAAACATCTTGAGAGAATGCGTGCGATAACACAAACCAATCTATGATTTGTGTTAACCAATGATAATTCGCGTGAGTCCACGACAACAGATTCTTGAATTCGCCATCTCTTAGGTGATACTCTGTTAAAACAGGGAGTAGGCAAACACGGTGGGGATAGAGGTAGACATAGACGGGAAAGCAGTGGCTTATCTATCATTTGCTGCTTTGTTAACATTTTCATAACAGCTGATAATTTTTGCCTCAAATTTCTTCAAATAATATAAATACTATATCGCCTAAGATCATGATAGGAGGACAATATTGACCTGCAAAGGTATATGCACTCGTCATAAAGCATCGAAGCCAGTTGGTAGTGGTCGCTATTCTACTGGTCAGAAACGATGTCAAGTATGCGAGATCTTCCTAAAATGGGATGGATTATGGTGTCCGTGCTGCAGTTATAGGCTCAGGACAAAGCCACGCAACTTAAAATACAAAGCGAAGTTGAGAAGGAAGGAAATGGCAAAGTCTAGATTACTAGTATCTGTCTAATGACAACAGGTAATCGAGTTTTCGCCAGCAAGCAATAGTAATTTAGCTAGCAAGCAATAGTAATGGTATTGTACCCCTCTGACTGCAAACGTCTTGTAGATGGCATTGAGACCTATTGATTAAAAGAAAAATGAAAGATTAATGGAAAATATACACCTGATTAGTGATTATCCATGATCTTATTGATAGAGTTGTAAAAAAATAAATGATCGATTGTAATCACTCCAACTCAAGGATTTTTCATCATTGTTCTCTCATTCTTTACATACAATTGTTACCAGGATAACGCGATTTCTATCTCGAAAGTAGAAATTTTACACATAGGCACCGGAAATTTACGATAATTTACGATAAGACCAATTGGTAGTAGGATAGTACCAATTCATATCAGCAAAATTTGACCTACGAAATATTTCAATAACATCAGTAATTTATCCACGATTATGTTGAAAATTCACTCAATTCGACCAGTGTTAAAGATATATAAAACTTCACGTATGTAAACAAAAAACCTTGAGTGACGTAAGTAACGCAGAAGACATAAAATGGATGCTTTGTCTGCACTTGCAAGTACTGACCCAGTCTTTTTGTTTTGTTAGCATTTCTTAGGGACCCGAGATCTGCACATCTAGTCCTACTTGCTTGATGAAAATTAAACAACTGCTCATTCAAAGCTTGTTAATTCCCTGTCCTCTTATACTATATATGATTAAAAAGTATCATAACCATCGCGTAAAAACCTACCATCTAGATCTGGTTCTTTCTTACTACGCGAAATCCTGAATATTGAACGCATTCTCTCGGGATTTTCGTTAGCATGTTCTTTCATAGCGCGTAGAGTCTGTTCCGTATATTGTGTCGCTAGTTGAGGGTCCTGTATCCCAGTATCTCGTTGAACTCGTTGAATCAGAGGATGATTAGGACTTAATTGCTCTATATTTGATAACGCACTTTGTACATCCTTATCTGCATCCGCCACAGTACTTGCAGGATTTCCTGTTACTAATCTATTAGTACTCCCCTTGTCCTCGGATTCATCACTATTCAATAAATGCTTGATTATACAGTTAATTATCGTGTCCCTGCAAGAATCTGGTATTCCGCTTTGCGATAATTTACTCGCCAACTCATCTGAGCTCATAATAATATCTACCCAATTAAATTATTGGGCAAATTAGCTTATTAAGTTATAACTATACGAAATAGGTATAGTTAATTAGCAAGCAAAAGCAAGATTTACAAGATGGAGTCTAGCTCACCATTCCAGCACACCATCTATTTTTTCCCAATCGTAAGGAACTTTTGATTTAGGTTTTGCCGCAATATGTCAAGTCTACTTACGACTCCTACTAGCCTTTGCTCATCGTTTATGACTGGAACTAAGATTATGGCCTTTTGAAGTATAATGTCAATTACCTCGTTTATCTCTGTATCTTGATTGACTACCACAGGATTTCGTGTCATTATATCTATAGCTCGAATACTGTCAAGGTTTCTGCCTTGTCTTATAGTCCGCAGGATATCAACTGCGGTAACTATACCTATGACTTTAATACTACTGTCGATAACGGGCAAGCCATTAAAGTTTCCGATAAGAAGCTTAGTACCGATTTCTCGTGCAGTACTACCTTCCCGAGCAGCAACTAGAGTACTTGTCATTACGTTAAAGGCCTTCATTTGACATCTCGCAAGGTATACTTCTGATGATATCACAAATATGTACGTACTCCTTAAAGCGTCTTAAATGTTCGTACTATTAGCTGCCTAAGGTTGTAATGTAAATGATCGGGACTACAAAGTGTTCGTGAAGGAAATAAGTTACCCTTGGTTTAGCGCCTACTACTCCAGTAAATTATTATTCTTATAGAAGGATAAATGGCAGAAGTCTTGTC
>JASHSN010000593.1 GCA_030038695.1 Nitrososphaeraceae archaeon | reverse complement strand
ATTCCAAGCGTGTGAAATAAGGTGCTTGGCCTAACCTCACCAATTCTCAAGTATTGCAGAATATCCATACAAGGTTTTGATTTTTTTCGTTTATTTAAATGGCCACGTAATATTATTGCTACCAAGTAAGTAACAAATAACTACTACGTTTAATTAGAATGTATGCCAAGTATAGATATGCTGAAGGAAAAATGAGTATCAATAATAATAACAAACAGTTCCTAGTGAACCAAATAGTATGGATTGGAATATCCTTCGGTGTAAGCTTGGGTATATCATTTGTATTGCCTTTTCCAGTCTCTTTAGTTGCAATATTCGGGGTATTTATTCTGCTTAACATGTATATGAGAAGGGTAATGGTAAAAAGAATTGGGAGTATGGGAGGAGGAGCAATGTTTGGTTCGATGTTCAATACCAATCAAAATTCTTCCTCATTGAAATATTATTGTATGAGCTGCGGAACGGAGCATAGACAGATCGCATGCCCCAAGTGCGGTTCAAAGATGAAAAGAATTGGATATTAGTGCCAATATAAGTTCTGATTAACAAGAAGTAACTTAACTACATGAGTAGTGGTAACAGTGTTATAACCAGTATCAACCATACCGATTAGAACCTATGAGTGCATTCCACTCCGAAAATATGCTTCGGACACAGCTAAGAAAATCGCAGAATCAGAAATAGGAAAAGAGAGAGGAGAAAATGGCCTTGGATCTTTTGACCTCGCCTAACAACGCTTGCTTACACAGATACTTGAGGACTACTGTAAAAAGTAATCTTTATGTTCAGGTACGCAGGTCAGGATTTTGACTTTAGGATGATTAAATCTGAAGTCAATACTACTATTGTTAAAACATAGGCTTTCAATTGAAATCATCAAGTTAATCTATTTCATAGCTGATCGCAGTGTTAACATAACTTCTATACTTTCCTCTGATTAAGTATGCATTCGACTAGTCTTGTAGTTACAGAAATCGTTTACCTTGTTATTAGACGATTCCCAACCCTAACGTATCATCTGATACATAACTCCGGTGTTAGGGATATTATTTCGTTCACTCCTTACATTGCTGTTGGATCAGCAGATATGTCATATATTATACAGAATATCATTCTCGAAGACGGAGGTGGACGAGGCTGGAATTTAACATCTGTGATAATCCCACCTGCTTTTTCTATTTGTCCTATTCGTTCGTTTACAGCAGTTGTTGCATCATTCAACGTCTCTAATAGAAGGCAAATTCGTTTCATTGGTCTACATGTCAAGGCTTGTATATATAAAGAATGACGAATACTGCGGGGTAATTTTGTTTTTTAGAAAAGTCTTGCTACAGGATTGGTCGTAATAGCATGATGATGCTATGAGACATTCTTATTAAATTTAATGGAGATAGGTATAGTTACTGAGGTCAAATAGGACTACGCGTGTAGAGATATCGGTATTTGCAACAAGCAATGACGCTAGAAGGATATCGGCTCCATTGCAATCTAGATTCTTTATTGTAAAGTTGGAAACGTATGTGTGTGAATATTTGTAATGAACTTGCTTACAAACTATACATGATTAGAGTCGAAGAGAATGCCAGACAGGCAAATCTTTCTTATTTATTTGAATGGCATGAAATCAGAAAAAGAGGAAGACACAAAGAAAGATTTGCAGAATTTTTAAGACGTAAGACCGGATCCGTTACTTTAGATATCGACGATCTTGAATTTATCAGCGATACTATCAGGTGTAATTTCACAATGCTTCTGATCCCGGAACGGCATATGAAGCGCAATAATGAAAATATCAATGCTATTTTAACAATTAAAGATAAGAATCGAACAAAATGTCTGATTTCCAGTTGCTCATTAAGAATGAGCAAAATAGTTTGCACTTATATCTCGATAACAATAATGCACATAAAAGGCATACAAATAAAGTGATGCAATAGGTTACCAGCGTTGTAAAGCCACGTTTACGTAACCACATGATAATGGTAGATTTTGGAAGTCTTTCTTATAAGTGGTCGAAAATCTACGGTTTAAAGTCTGAGTAGTACTGAGAAGTATGGGCAGCTTTGAATTCAGACGAATGTATTCCAATAGATTGCTAGGAGGGATTTTTTTGTGTGGTAATGCTAGAAAGACGAATAATTCAACCATTAAAACTATCCAAATGTACAGATACGTAACAAAAATCGAGTCTATGCTTGGTTTGATAAAAGTGATCAAATCAACCAGGACTGTGACATATGAGGCCACACAAAATTTTTGCCGCGCTAGAAGGTGGAAATGTAACGGTGGTAGGACCAATCGTCATCTGCAGACTTCACACAGCACGCATAGCCACTAGCGGCGATAGGCGCGACGCTTTCCAAGCGGGAAATAATCCTGCTGCTAGGGTTATGCTTACTGAGAGAAACCATACACGAACAAGGTCATTTGGAAGAAAGATAGGCGCGATATGGGAAGCAGCTGCAGCTGGTCCTCCAGAAGGACCTGAAGCGCCTGACGCAGATAATAAATATGCAAGACACATACCAGTACCTATTCCCATAGTTGATCCGATAAGACCTATGAGTACGGCGTCACTCAGAAACATAGATAGAATAAACCAGGGTTTTGCACCTATAGCTTTCATGGTACCAATTTCCTTCGTTCTTTCATTTACAGATGTCCATAGAGTGGTAACAACTCCAATGCCACCTGCAAGCAATGCAATGTACCCCACCTCCAATGTAAATGAGTTGCTTCCACCATTCATGTGCTTCTGTGCTTGCATGATTGCTGCAGGAATGACAATTCCAAAGCTGTCCTTACCATATAACCTATACATCTCTTGTACTACAGTATTAACGTAACTACCAGATGTTGCAAGTACAACCATTTCATCATATTGTCCTAACTTGTGAAAGAAAGAATTGCCCGTATTTGTATTAATTCTAACAATCCTGTCTACATTAGGATTGCCCGACTCTTCCAGTATTCCAGTCACTACAAAATTCCTTGATGTTCCCTCAAAGGTTGCAGTTACAGACTGGCCTAGTCTTATAAGTGGATTGTGGACGTAGCCTGGAGGGTTGGCTATGTCATATCCCACTACCATCGCAGAAGGATCATCACTATCTATTTTAGACCCAGGTATTAGTTTCAAGCTTGGAGAAATAATGAACATGGCCCTAGCATTCTCCGCACCCACATTGATATTTAATGTATCTCCAGGAACATTGTCACCTGCAACATGGAGCTGAACCTGACCCTGATACGCTGGTACGACATCTTTAACAAATGGAAGTGATTTAATTCTGCTTACAACTTGATGATTAAATGGAAGCCTAGGTGTAATAGTGGCTAAACCTGGAGCCTCCTGGAATGACTTGGACTTGGACCCCGGGCCTACAAAGAATACATTTGGTGCCAGACTCCCAATTTGCTTATCCATAAAAGCTGCGGAGCCTGCGCTAATAGCGTTAATTGCAACCATCAAAGCACCACCTATGACCACCATCAATATTGTTAGCGCAGACCTTACTTTCCTTTCTCTAAGAGAATCAATGGATAGTACGAAAATCTGTTTCAGATTTCTATTGTTCTTCTTTTTTACCATCCTGCGAGTTGAAGGGACGGTAGAAGATCTGCCGTTTCTTAAAACCCGATTTTCACTTCTAGCTGTGTCTTGTCGAATTGTCATATTCCTTCTTGTCCCACTATGTCTGTTTTACTAGACCAATAGGTGATGGAATAGGTAATGTAGATAGTAGTACTAATGGTATAAGGGTCAGTCTAGTAATTAAAAGTAATGAAGTGTGAAACATTTCTGTTAGTATTATGGTCCATTAGATTATTTATATGTCGCCGTACATTCGACGAATGTACTGTTAAGAGTGCATGAATGTGTATTGCTAAAAAATTTGCTCCAATTGACACTAGTTGAATATAACCATCGCGTGTACCCCAGAATTTTTCCATTATTTGACCAGTTTTTTGGTTTTATATCGACAACTTTAACACCACGAATTTTTTTATATGTGATATAGAGATCCATAATCTTTTGGGAATGTTTAGAAATAGACTGCAGCTTTATTCATTAAGGACTCATTATATTCATGCCATGATTTGTTGAGTGGCATTACGCGAATCTGACATGTCCAAAATAATAATGCTACAAACTAAACATTATCATATCCTATAAAAGTTACATATCCATACTCCGCGAGATCTATTGAATGTTTATAGAAACATTTCAGACGGTGTTAGTCCATTTATACCTCTGCTCCCTTTTGTTGTTGTATGCCTTAACAAACATATCGTATTCTGCGGATAAGAATATGGACTCGGCTTATCTCTTATGTTATAATGCTCGCGAAAGGTTCACAAAGCGTGCTATCATACAAGCAACGAGCATTGAGGAACATTGGGACTTTACAATGACCACCCCCAGTTAACATTATACATGCACGGCGATGAGGAACATTGGGACTTTACATGGTTAATCAAATAATTTAAGCGGAACCAGAATAGCATGAAGTAATGAAAAAAGCAATAGCAGTAGGGGCAATGGCCGCAGTCGTCGTAATAGCAGGGATAACGGGAGCGTCATCAGCAGCCCATGCAGCTGTATTCTTCACTCCATCAGGAACAGCAGTGATGTCGTCATTTGTGCCGCTGATAAGTGGCTTCTTTCACCACTTGTTTCGCTTTTTGTCTTATATGCGCGTATAATCATCATAGGTCATCGAAGATCTTACGATATGATGTAGGAACAGGAAATCTTTTTCTTACAGAACCTCCTATGAAAACCCTCCATAGATGACCCTACCACTAGCTTTTTCCACTTAAACTGTCGGTTAACTATGTATTGTAGTTTTGCTATGACTTCGTCTATGTTATATGGGCTTCTTAGGCCGCGTTTTTTTCCTCCGCCAACCTTGTTATCAATTTATTGATCATTTTTTGCTGTTCAAAGATGAGAATCATCAAAACCTCTGTGGAAAAATTCTCACCCTTAGCACTCACGCAATAGGCATACTCTTCCTTGTTACTCAACATTTTATTGAAAAGGATCCTATTCGCTTCTCGTAGAGCGTATTCAAACCCTTTCCAGGACTCTATCTCTTTATCAAGCATGTCTTCTGATTCCACACGGGAATATCATAACGCTAGTTAAAATACCTCACGACAGGACTTTCTGATAATCACGAAGCTTTGCAGGTATATGGTCACAGTGCGGTTCATGATGTGACCACCCTTTCGGGACCCTATCAGGAAACATTGTCAGGTCAATCTAATACATTCGTCGAATATACGACGGGATATA
>JASHSN010000592.1 GCA_030038695.1 Nitrososphaeraceae archaeon | reverse complement strand
GTACGACTTGAAGGGAGAGGACTGCAAGTACATTAAAGTAGAGTAGCAATACAGGAAATGCAGCATAGGAAAAAGGCACACGGGAAGGGAGCTAGCAATGTACATACACCACAGGTGAAATCTGCCCCTGATGAGGTGCACGTATCTACGACACGATACGTCAAATCGGTTTAAGGAATCAAACGCTGGGTATCAGTGATAGGTCATCCCTAAGCCTGCTGTATCTATCGGCTGAATCGAATGGGTTAGCATCTATGAACAGATGCACATGATCTGGCATTACTCTAGATTCAAGTATCTTGTATCCCTTTGTCTCTGCTATCGTTTCTAGTTAGTCTTCAAATCATTTGACCAGTAAGTATTGGTTTTCTATATTTTCGGCACGCATATTTTAATAGGTGGTAGTTCACAAATATGCGTAAGTGAGTGTCACTAGTCAAAGCCAAAAAATGCTATCATTGTAAAGTAATAGTGGACCTGACCAATATTAAACTAGTGGCATTACAACAGGAATACGATAATCTACAACACTATCTGCAAACCAGAGAAGATCTAGGGCTATACTCAGCTAACAAGCAGCAGGCTAATAGATTCTATAAGGTGATTAAGAAGAACAAGAAATACCCACTTTCCATAAGAAATGACTTGATAAGGATAGAACATAAACCCAGTACGATAGCTGAATATTGGGTTAGAATACCAGTGAAATCTGTAAAAGGTGGACTATGGATTGGGTTGATCAAGCCATATGAACCAATTCCTAGAGATGCAAAGATATGCGAGTCGAAACTATACAAGAAAGACAACCGTTGGTTTCTAGACGTAGTTGTAGAGAAAGACGTTCCTGAGAAACTTCACTATCAAAACGTAATTGGCATAGATATGGGGATAAGACATATTGCTACTTCTGTGGAGTTAGCAAATGGCCTTACAAAATTCTATGGTAAGGACTTGAACCGTGTTAGAGGCCATTACTTTTGGTTACGAAGAAAACTAGGAATAAAGAAAGCGATAGATACGATCAAGAAGATAGGAAGTCATGAGAAGAGAATTGCAAACGATATCATACACAACATTAGCAGAGATATTATAAACCAAGCAATTAATACTAATGCCATAATCATGTTAGGCGATATCAAACACCTGCGTAGGCGAAAACAGAATACACGAGGAAGAAAGTTTAACAGAAAGCTGTCCGGCTTTCAATACTACAAACTAACACAATACATAAAATACAAAGCAGCACTAACAGGTATCAAGGTAATTCAAGTGTCAGAAGCAATGACTTCACAATATTGCAGAAAATGCTATCAGAAAGGTGTACGGAAGATACAAGGATTGTTTACCTGTGCTAAATGCGGTGAAGAGAATGCTGATAGAAACGCCGCTTTCAATATTGCCTATCGGGCTTTAGGATATATTTCTAAAGTAGGGGTAACTGTGAACATGTCCAAATTAAAGTTAAGAACTTTTGCTAGCGTAGACAGGAACGCAATGATGACAAAAGAAGCCACCTATTTGAATAGGTGGTAGTTCACCGAATTAAGATAGAATATGATTTCAAATCGTACCTATTCCTTTATATCAACACGGATTACCGAACTTCCATTTCTGATATTGCTCTCTCCCTCGCACGTCCACTTTGCACCATTGAGGTTAGCTAGTTTAGTAGACTGCGTCCACATATCACCTTCTCCTCTTATTTTTAAAATGCCTTTCGAATTTGGAGGCTCGCCTCTTCCACTTCCGGTAGCAACTATCATGTCTCCTTTATTTGTGATTTGCATGAATTTTCCACTCCAGCTTGAAGTACCGTCTTGATTTGCAGTGTTATCTATTGTGGCAATTTGGTTTCCTGAATATCTGCCAGTTATAGTTCCTTTTTCATTAATTTCTATCTTCACTGAATTATCTGTGATTTCAAGTATGCGGTTAAGCGTGACTTTGGACCTGATAGTTATACTGTTGCGCCAAGATCTTGATGACTTGTTAGCCATTTATTTATTTATTTATCAAGGTACAGATGTCAATAAATGTTGCTGACCGAATTATAACATGGATAGGTTGGAGATTACAGAAGAGCGAAACTTCATGTAGTGGATGATAAAATGAACTGATTGATAGACACAACGGTAAAATGTACTGTTTGTACTCTAAAGGTGTCTGACAATCAAAACAAATACTGTTTATAGAATATGGATTAAAGCATTTGACGGTTTATCTTAGACAAACTATATGAACAAGTTACTGGAGTTGAATGAAACAGGTAGCTGGGTAAAAGAAGTGATTAGCACAGAATTAAAGACTGCTACTTGATGGATGCCGAGTCTCGTTCGTGGCGTGACAGCAGTGACATCGTTACACCGACTGTTCTTTAAGATGAATTCTGAAATATTTAGCACTTGGACTTACAAGTGTAGTAGGGATGAAGCAATTGCCAAGTTCAAAGAGAGTAATTTATTGAATTCTAGGATCTCTTTGCATATCGATTTCCCGTTCCGATGGTTAGGGGTATTAACGCTCAAGTACCTAATTTCTTCATGCCGGATTTGGATAGGAAAAATTTCAAGACGAATAAATCATGTCTAGAAAGCACTTTACAGAATTTCAAAGATAAACTACATGGCGCAAACCCTTCTGTATTATGGTCAGGTGGTGGCTACCATCTGCCACAGCCAGTTGATGCAGACGTAATTCTGGAAATGGACAGTGTATTTTCAGAGTTCTATGAACCTTCAAGAAATTTCATACGATATGTAGAAAAATTAGTAACTAACGGAAAGGCGGATTCAGCTCATTCCAGTACTGTATCTTTCAGTAATTGTATGATAAGAATACCGGGATCATATAATGCCAAATATATTAAAATGGAGAATGATAAAATCGTAAACATTTCACCTCAATCAGAGGTTAAGAGCATTGTAAGTTAGTCAATTGGTAACTAAAGTAAACTAGCACTTGGCTTTTTGACAAATTAATCTTATCTATACAGCTTTAGCTGACTATCATTTAATCAATTATGTGAGGTATACTCCTATCAGAAATATTTCGGAGGATGAGAAGACAAAACTGTACGACCTCCTAGATAATGATCCTGCACTACAGCAACTAAACGATTGTGATTCAGGCTATGATGATGGATGGAATAAATATTGTCATATGGGTTTGGCTAGACGTCTGATCGTGCTGGAACTTGTCCGGGAATCTCCGAAACCAAAACAGAGATAAAATCACCTGAATATTAGCGACCCACATCTGTGGGACATCGTAGCACATTGTAGCATAGATATGTCTAGTAATGCTTTTATGCTTAGCAGTAGTGGTGCTAATGTTTGTGTATTAATTATCCTGCTGAATCATTTTTTTATCCTTATCATATGGTTATAGCAATTGTTGCTATTGTGATCTTTTTTGTTATTGTCTTCGCCTTGCGTCATGTTATGCTAAAGAGACATGCTGAGACTGATCCTCAGAAACGAAAGGGGGTAGTAAAAAATGCAGATATCATATCCCTTGGAGCCCTTATAGTAAGCATCGCTGTAACGGGAATTTACCCATTTCTTCAAAGTCCGCTACTTGATTATTCCGTACAACAGGTAGGTAAGACTATACAAATAAAAATTAGTAATGATGGGCTTGTTGCAGCCAAGCATGTTATAGTTTCAATTGATACTAGTATCTATAACATACCAATTGATCTCAGCTTTACAAAATTCGAATCGACACCCTTCCTAGCATACAATCTTAATAATAGTAATAAGTGAAGTGTCTGAATTTATGTCGTTATTTGTTCGTTACATAACCTAGATTCAGAAATAGTTAAAGCTTAGCAAAGGAGATATTCTCATTCTGTGAATCATCCTTCCAGACTCAAACTTACCATAGTACAGAAGAACAAA
>JASHSN010000591.1 GCA_030038695.1 Nitrososphaeraceae archaeon | reverse complement strand
TGAAAAGACGATGGCTAAGCACCGCGTAGATAGATTGAAGAGGACGATATATGAACTTGAGTGGTCTCTGGCACAGAAAAGAGGAATGACACTTAACCAGGAAACACCAAAGGACGATCGCGATTAAATGGTTAGTCTCCTGCACACGATTAAATGGTTAGGAAGCTGTCAAATTTTGCTGATTATCAAGAGAACAGATTTAAGAAGTTAATATATTATCTATTTTTAGCTGCCCTGCTCCTGTGTCCATGAACCAACTATGTTCACTATCGAATTAACTCATCCCCGGTAATTGTTATGGTTATTGATCATTTCATCAACTGGATGGTATCGCCGTTAGGATCTCGGAACTCCACATGATCGGCCGTTATACAATTGTATAACCGGACTGGTACGAGAAACCGGAAAGTATATAGCTAAGGATGATAATACAATGTATTATGAAAAGTATTAGCGGAGGGACGTTATTGAAAAGGCGTTCGACACGTCACGTATCAAAGATAACGGCAATAGCGAGCAAATTTGGTAACTCAGCCAAAATCATTGTTCCAAGTAGTTGGCTTAGGAAGCGAATGATCGCGTTCCTTCATTGGGAATACATCTCAAAACATCCGGGGGGGAGCAAAAAGCAAATGAGTAGTGAATCGTTGTTGTCCAATATCATTCCATTTGCAGGTAGTGGACTTCTAGGATATGCAATGGGTTTCGCGTTGAAAAAGATTTTGAAGTGGATGCTGATTATTGTAGGTTTTCTGACTGGGATGCTCTTTGTTGTTGTTCAATTATTGCAAAAGTATGGTTATCTGAGTACGGTTAATTGGGATAAACTTGGAAATGATACCTCAACACAGATCCAACATATGACCGCAAATGTTGACGTAACTAACGTGCATAGCCTATTTCACACATTTGGAATTCCTGTTAGCAGCGGCTTGGGATTGGGATTGTTGGCCGGGTTTGTAAGGACTAGATAATTGATTGTGATAGAGCATGATAGTTGATTTATTCCGTAAGGAGATCGAATTCAATAACATACAGGGATATGAAGACATAAAGGACATAGTAAGACGCGCCCTAGAAGCAGAAGACAGTTACAATTTATTATTCGTTGGGCCGCCTGCTAGTGCAAAGACACTCTTTCTGTTAGGAATTTTGGAATCAAGAAAAGGCGTCTATTTTGATGGTTCAAATACCACTAACCGGATTTTAGATGTCTTAGAAGAAAATAGATCTAAGATTATTTGCATAGACGAGTTAGATAAGATGCCCAAACAATTTCAGGAGAAGTTGCTCAACTTCATGGAAAGTGGACAGATCAAGGTAGATCAGATGCGTAGACAATATGATTTTAAAATCACGGGAGCAAAAGTATTTGCAGCATGCAATGAAATTACAAGGCTATCAAAGCCTTTGCAATCAAGATTCCGATGTTTACATATGCCCCCATACACTGAAGAACAATTTTTAGAAATATCAGCCAAAGTTTTGCCCAAGTTAAAGATTGCTCATGTAATAGGAAAAGCAGTATGGGATCAGAGAGGCGATATTCGCGATGTGATCTCGATTGGAAGGCTGATAAGAAAAAACGATGGTCATGAAGAAGTCGAGCAAATACTTGCCACAATAATCAAGTACGGTACAAACAACTGTACAGACGGTTCCTGGCCAACACAATGAGACCCCAGTGAGACAACATGAAGACAATTTATTCAATCGTAATGTTGGCACTCGTGGCCTTTTTAATGACAGCACAAACCGCTCATGCAGAAGACGTAATCAGGTTACAAAATGGCACGATGGTTCCAAACACCCTTGGAGTAGGAGCACCCAACTCTGAAGGGATAACGCTGTTACCTAATGGCACATACGGAGCCTACGTAAACGGTGCGGTAGGAAACACAATTGGTCCAGTGCTCGTTAGAGATTGGCATAATGGCACTCTTACTGCCAATGCCAATATGACCGGAGGGGCACGAGACAATGAAAGCGACTCAGATTCTACGGGTAACATGACCGACCCCTCTTCAAACAGCACTCAGAGTATCAATGCTACCGAGGACGTAACAGGCAATCCATATCGTTCACAATCGTGGAATGCGGGATATGAGCAGGCGTTCACAGGTCAGGCTCTGAATTTACGCACAAACCATACTCTGGACTTTTTCTATGGCTATGAGAATGGGACAGAGTTCTTGCATTTTGACAAGGCTTATGCAGCCGCCCTCTCTGGCATACAATTGAATCCACCACACTTTGGAGACACGTCTGGATTATTCGAGCACAAGTTTTATCAAGGGAATACTTCAGGCACACGAGACCGACATGACTTCAGAGTGGGCGAAAATCAATTCACTATGTATTCTCCGCTCCCTACACATACAGACGATAACTACACGAATTACTTCATAGGGTTTGATAACGGGGCGTGGGCAGCAGACAAAGAGAACCAGCATAGTACCGTATATTATCATGACAACTGTGGTTCCGATCACACCAACGAATATTGCACAGGGTTTAAGGCTGGTTGGAATTATGAGGCTAATGCACTGGAACCACCACCATCAGCATCTAGCAGTAACGTTACCCCTACTGCCAGCAAGGTCTAGGAGTGAGACGACATGAATATAATTTATTCAATAATGATGCTGGCCCTTGTGGGCTTCGCTAACAGCACAAACAACTGAAGCGTTTGCAGCATCACTGACACCCGGTGATAGGTATCAGTCGGGATGGAATCATGGACAAGCGGATGAACAAGCTCACAAACCCAGTTTCTGTTCAGACGACCATTCAATGATATATTGTAACGGATACGACGACGGATATGATAATGTGCAACAGGGTCACTGGCACAACTACCATTAGGGGAATGTAAGAAATGAAAGGAATTATCCTATCATTCTTATTGGTGGGCCTACACTAACAACACAAACAGCTTTTGCGATACCTCAGTATGGTGTGTGCAGGGATGTGCCACAGTCAGTAAAATGACCATAAGTATACCACTGTCAGTCATCTTGGGCACAACAGCTATGAAGTCAACATAGAATCAGAGTTATAGATTTGGCAACTGTGACCCATTTCCAAGCTGTAATTATAAGGAGTACTTTTCTCGTGAAAAATTGACTAGGAACTATACTTTGCCTGGTCCGCTGCTTGTACTACTATTTTGTCCAGGAGTTGGTCGAGAGTTATCCTTGGTTGGGTTTGATGTGAGCCCATTGCTAGGTGTTCCTGTTGTGATTTTGGGCTGAGTCATATTAGGCTTGGCACCAATCATGGCATTACTTGCAAGTATTTTCGTATTATTTCCTAAGGCTTTTGATAGTTGCTTTACATTTCCTATGGGAGCTGTAACATTTGTACCCTTTTCTTTGTTTGTTTGTGATTGATTAGTTTTCTGGTTTTGAGCGTCGATAGATTGCAATGATAACGCTGAAAAAAGCGAGACTGCAATTACAGCTACCATTAGGACAGTCTGTGTACTACGATCTGGTTTACCATTCATAAATACTATGGGACAACTTAACTTAAAGGTTGTACAAACTCGGACAGATAGTGCAGCGGTCTAGGATCTATCTCTATTTTTCTACAAATCCGGTACCCGTGGCTTAGCAGGAAACCCTGGGGTAGGATCATATGCAGAAGCAGCATTAGGCTTCAAGACTCATCTCCAGCTCCAACGACACATGCGACAGTCTGATCCCATTTATCGGATAATACGAAATCTTCCTTTCAATAAGGAGTCCACGATATACGCCTCAGGTTCAAAGTGGGACAGATATGGCCCGTCATCTCAGCCAATGGTGGGCAGGTAAACCCTTTCAGCAAGGATATACCTTTAATGAAAGAAGTAATTAACGACCTTGACATCAAGGTAACCATTCGCCATAGTGATACAGTAAGTGTAGTGATTCGTTGTTCATGTTCTCCGGTAGTAGTAGACATAGCTGGGGTCATCCGGCTATCAAATTCCCTTGCAGTAATACGAGAACGAATCTCTAGATTGGTAAAAGAAGGTCTGGAAATACCTCATCATTTGGAGTGGACTGTTACCATGTGGCATTTTGGTGTGGACTCTTCAATAGAATACAAAGGCGAGATGTTTCATGCTAGCTGGGAAGTTGCGCAGAACGCATTGATTGCTGTCTATAGCAAGCAATGGAGGGATCGTAAATACAGGATACGGAAAGAACGTCAAAAGTACCCTACCAAAACTCTGGCCGAGGCATTAGATGAGAAGCTGAACCTAGTCGGAGGTGCAAATAGGGCTGTTTAATCATGGCTTTATAACAGGGCCAATCATAGGAAGCCGCATTAATTGTGATACTCCGTATGTACCTAATCCTGAAGCTGCAAGCGAATCGATAAACAATGAACAGCGCGATTCGTTCCATACTGTATTTAGTACTGCCGCCAATGAACCAAGCAAACAAAGTGTTGTGCGACTTCCTACAGGTTGCAAAAGTCTGGATAGTTTATTAAATGACGGGATTGAGGTAGGTGCCATTACACACGTTTATGGGCCTCCCGGCAGTGGAAAAACACAACTCTGCTATACCTTAAGTGTAATGTCGGGACTTAGGGCAGTTGACGCTTCAGGGAGGGAGGGTGGTGGAGGCTTTGCCGACGATAGCTCAACTCATCCAGGTTGTGACATTGCAATAGACCACGATTGTTTCAACCAGCCTGGAATGTAATGCGGTCTTAGGAATAACCGGATGCCCTCTAATCCTGCCTGCCAAGACTCGCCAATTTTCTACAAGCCTATAGGCGGATTCCGATAATTATCGAGGAATGCGCTACTAAGGTTCAGTCGACATCGGTGTACTTGTAATCAGAAAAAAAGTTCCACTTTTCATGTACACTAGAAACACTTCGAGACAGAGAATAAAGAATATTGAATGAATAATGAAGAATGTGGGACATTGTAGCACACGTCTAGTAATGTTTTTAGGTTTGATTCCATACTTTTAATATCCTTGAGTCGTTTATTCTCTGTCGAGCTGCAGTTGCTTGTATAAACCTGGGTGATATTTGCCGGAGTCATTAGGTCTTTTATGGTATTTTGCCTCATCATGCCCACAACCGAGAAATTGTCCATCATATGGATCTACAGGGCAGCTTTCGGACTTGCATCCCACATGATGAACTTTGTCATAGATTACGCCACAATTATGACAAGGCTCGCCTACTAGTTCATCAGGGACTATAGTATGTGCCTGGTCAAATATTGAACCTCTGTCACGTTCGTGAATCTTGCTATCAATCTCGATATATTTGTGAGGACATGTTGGAGGATTTATGTATCCTTTATTGGTATAATAATCATTCATATGTAGATGTTCATGAGAAGCTGCTCTTTCGGTTACGCCATCTGTGTATTCGCCTGTAATTTCTGCCAACATATTTCAAATCAGATGTTTCTTTTAGCATTTCTAACGTTAGTCTATGGCTAGTGTGTGCCTTTGTCATACAGCGAGCGCTCCAAGGCTGTGTTGGTATAGTAGTGATGTTATTTTTAGTGTAAGCATAGTCACATCGATAGCAACAAAAGTCCCATAACCAATCGAATTGTTACCATACCTATTGGTAGACTACATATCAATAATACCGTAAATCGATTTGTATATGCGAGATCTAAACCTGGTTAATTGTTGGGCACAATGGACTCTTAATCCATATTCTTTCTTTTGCCTTTCCCTTCCTTCTTTGTTGCGGTGGTAGTGCCGACACTACGTAATCTATAGAAGAAGAAAAGAAAATATATATCATTCTACAACATACGTATATATCAACGAATAATGTATATGAAAGTTTCAAAGAGAGTTTGATCAGGGATCTGGGTGACAAGTATAGATACTTACGTCACAATACACATATTTATGAAAACTATCCTTTCAACATAGGACAGATTAGAGAACCAAGTACCCAACATGATGAAAATGGCCGATTAAAGCCGCCTCATCTTAATGGATTTGGGTTTTCAGGACCTGGTGAATCCTTAATAATAGATATGCTCTTAAAGTTCCAGGATGAAACGCATTACGTATATGTTAACATGAGTAATCGAACGTTCCAACTTACTGGGGATGGAATAAATCATCTAAGGGAACTTGACCCTTCCTTAGAATAACAAAAAAATTGTAGTCAAGTTGTTCTCATGATGGACTCAGTACCATTCTTTATTGGGAGGCTGACCATCGTTATGATCAGCTAGCTTTTCCTTCTATAATTTCTTCATCTTTGAGGGTAGCTGCGATATAATCCTTGTCTACGCCTTCAAATTTAGCCCACTCTGCTCCGAAACGTAGTCTATAAAATTGTCTTCCATGATTTTTTGTGTTATGCATATAGAATTCTTCACCATCCGAGTTTGGACGATATGGTATTTTGTACGAACATATATCGTTCTCAGGATTTACAACATATTGAGTTCCATCATTTAAGCCTATTTCAAGATCTTTTCTTTTGAAAAAAATTGCCCCATGTCTTTTTCCATTATATGATTCGTGTTACATCCTATTTGAAGGTGATCTATTTAGGTAGAGATCCTATATTGATCAGCATAGACACATATATGCTCGTTATTGATATTATTAGACCATACCGACACCGAAAAGTGACCTCAATTCTATTATTATTAGACCATACCGAGACCGTATTTACTATTTCGATTACGTATTTACTTTGAATCACATACTTGCCTTGATTTTACGATTTCACCTAGGATCACTTTTGTCAAAACATTCCATTTAAGTAAAATGTAATAATGTAATAGCCTCTGTATTGCTTGTAAGTCAATACTTTAAAGTGGTTCTCATATAGATATTTCATCAATTGATCAAACAGTGCTACATTAGTATTATAGGGACGGTTAGTAACCCAATCTACGTTATGGAATATAAGTAAAGGAACTACCTTTATCCTTCCACCTTGGTTATAAGTACTCTGGCTATTGACTAGCTTTACAAAATCGGAGAATATTTTAGTGTTATCAAATGAATCTTTTATTTCTATTATATCAAAAGATAAGCTTCTAGCCTCATACTTATTCGCGTAATTCAGTTTTCCATCTGGTTCATATGTTCTACAATCAGTCTGTGAATCTTTTCTAAAGCCATTGCAATTTAGGAACATAAGTGGAGCTGTTCCAGACCTTCCTATATTATAATACTTGGCAATCGTATTTATCACAGTGGGGTCATTCGACCCAATATTGTATGGATAAGCAAAGATAGTAGAATTATATCCATGGCTAGCAAGACATTGCTT
>JASHSN010000590.1 GCA_030038695.1 Nitrososphaeraceae archaeon | reverse complement strand
GGGAATTAGTACTGGTGTTGGCTCTTTTCCTTCACCAGTAGCTTATAATCTTATATTTCTAACTGCAGCGTTGATTTCGACCATCTCTATTGCACTAGCAATAATTTTAAAAAGAAGGATGACTCAATCAATCACAGTCCCTCTGAAACGATGTAAACAAGAAGATAGTTCTAGCGAACGAGATCGATTTCATCGCTCTTGACCTTATTAACACTACACCACCGACTACAAAGGAAGAACTGGTGGTAATGCATTCATTGAATGGGGAGTACTTACTGCTAAACAAGCAGAACGAAGACATGACAGAGCAGAGGGAAATGTATGTTTCACATCTATGCTATTTCAAATCTCTAATATTTTTATAATTTTCAACAACACGTATACTTTCGTCAAAATCTGCTCCATAGTTTCTTTTTTGTCCATATGGTGTTTCCTTGAAACTCAAAGTCTTTTGCATATTGATCTCCTTGCGGCGGTTCTATATCACTGTGGTATTTTCTACCTATCTCTTCTTCATCTATCAAAAGCCATAAGGTTTTACCGTCAAACGCGTCAGCAATATACTTTGGTATCCAGAAACTTTGTGTATCATACCCTTTTCAACATGCATACAATTCTCAGAGATCTGTTTGATTTCGCCGAGTTCCCTTCCGTCGTTGGTTTTTACTTTCTTGCCCTTTAGTGTTGTCCATAATATGGTTGGTCCTAGTTTATTACTACCAGTTGTCATACAACTATAATAGTGAAAACATTGTATTTTAATGATTAAGGTACTGCCATTGTAAACCGCTGTTGCGTTTAAATCATCCACGTCTCAAGATTAAAGCCCGTCTGTGCTGTGGTGCTAAAGTGATCATACGCCTGTTGCGTATGCAGATATACACCATAAGGGGTACATACCGGATGTACATCATCAAAGCAGTTATACCAGATGGCGGACAGTATGACTGAACATCCATCATAGAAATAATCGAGACAAATCCTTAATGAGCATTAATGCAAAACGTTCGAAATATATATGGAATACGGAGCAGTTAAGAACGTTTTGTAATATTCCGACATTCGCTGTTCACAGGGTCAACGTTACAACCGCAGGTTCTAAGAGGGATATCTGATAACTACAACGCCTGCTCAGAGTATCGAGTATTTTTGTGCTATTGTGCATGTCGACGAATTGGAATTAATACTACTTACGACAAAAATCTTACAGTGAACAGTAATATGTACTTGCATCTTTCACCAACAATCTAAATAATAAGTTTCTTATATTATCACATTTTATGGGTCACAGCATTTGGAATACATCTTTGACTAAGCTACTATACAATCGCTTTACAGATAGTTACCCAAGGAGAGATTATGGCAACAATATTTTTATATATATTTACGATCTCTTCCCCGTTTGATGTCGTAGGCAAAATAAACAGCAGATGAAATAGGAATCTTATTAAAACGATGATTATGATTATTGCAATAATTATCCAAATTAAATTCCATAACCCACCAGCTAGTCCCATATACTAAACCAAACCTCGTACTCGTTTTTGTTCATTCCAATGTCTTGATACACATTATATTATTTATAGACTTTATAGAGAACATTTCAAACTATCCTATATTGCATTCATGCTCATTATAAAATTGTGGATGGTGCATCTAATTGCTTTTTCAGCTTTGCTGTTGAACTTCCAAATGTCAGCTTGAAACATTTTTGACCCACCCCTAGTGATGTTATTTAAAGTTTGAAATCCAGTAGATACTTGATGATAAAAGGGAAACGAAGTTTGAATATTAACAGCCGCCAAAATAGAACAAGTAGAGCATCAACATTAAAAGCATTTAGGGTGTTGAATATCATGATTGTAGTCGTTCTAGATGTAGTCACAGCTACTCTCATCACTGAGAATTCGATAATACCCCCTCAACTAGTAAATGGACAAAACGCTTTTGCATCAAACAGTACTAATAGTAAAGCAACTGGGGCCAAAACAACTATAACAACAACTGGTAACAAAACTATTTCAGTAACGAGTGCTGCTCCTAAAAACAATACAACCTACAATAGAACAGGATTCAATAATATGTATGTTCTCACTATTAATGAAAAGACCTTTCCAGTAAAATACAGCATAGCAGGAGGTAAACTTGTTGGTATGCTAGGAGATAAAGATAGAACAACTACGGTATTAGTCCTTAATCCGAGTGGAAATGGTGGAAATCTTACTATTGAATTACCGAGAAAGATGATCTAAAGGAGCTTCAAATGCTGATACGAAATACCTTGTGAAGATAGATGGTAAGGGAGTGGATTACAAGGAGGTAGCAAATAACGTAAACGCAAGAGTATTATCTATTAACTTTAGCAAAGACAATAGACTTATAGAAATAATCGGAACACAAATGACATGATAATGTATTAAAAACTGTACAGCAAACTAAGTTAACTTATCAGAAATAAGGTGTTATAGAAATATAACTTATCAGAAATAAGCATACTCCGAAATCAAGCAAAGAAATGCTATATACCTACCTCCATTTCTTTTGTTAGGACTCCTGTTAGACCAAGTTCCGTAGCTATGAAGTTGTTAGCAATAACATACCTGATTAGAGTAAAGGCTTGATTGACACTCCACCACTAGCAGTCAAGTGTACCATAACCACTGAATTTCATGGTGAGCATGCTCCGCAGTTACCAACACTTCCAAATAAGCCAATCAATACGACAATAACCAGATTCAAACAGCGCAGATTCAATTTCCATCAACGTACGTTAAAATTGATAGATTTAGTACAGATTATACCATAGCTTGCCAAATCTCTTCTATTTATACTTCAAGGGGTTTACTATCTACTATAGTTGATGATTTTTAAAAGAACCCAAATATTAACATGTGTAGAGTAGGATAAGTTAAGGAAGGATAAGAATCGATAACTCGGCAGAGCTGAGACATCAAAAAAATATCATATCATCAATAATTGAAAAGGGGTTTCAGAACTAGGAGACAAGACCTCGCGACTCCAAAAAGATCGCATTTGGCATGATAAGAATACAATTGATAAATGAGATGTTGTGAATCTAATAAATGACTTAGCAGTGGCAGACATTATATCATGGGACAAAGCTACTGATAAGAAGGTCAAGACAAGCGACGACAAAGATGTAGGTAAGGTGAAAAGTATAACAAGGGATTATATTCAAACAAAAGAAGGTACTATAGGTAAGAATTACTATTATATTCCAAAATATTACATGAAAGGATATGATGGTGATCACGTATGGGTTTCACTTGCAAAAGATGAAGTAAGATCAAAATTCGAAGGCGAGAAAGATCCACCTGCATCAATATTTAGAACACCTGAATATCTAGAAAGGAGAACAACAATCACAAAACAATACATGATTTCGAGGCCAATATTCCTGCATATGCAGGTAGAAGTACGGCAACAAAAATACCCCCAGATTCAGTAGCTATGCCGTGGGATAAAATTATTGATAGAAAGGTTAAATCAAGTGATAACGTTAGTATAGCACCTAATTATGTTAAGGTAAAAGGGGGCGCAGTGCATAAAAAAACACTATTTTATCCCAAAATACTATGTTCAAGGATTTGACGGAGAAAATATACGTATGTCACTTACGAAGGATGGAATAAAAGATAGATTTGAAAGAGATAATCCTCCAACTGAGTCTGAATTCCAAACCGAAGAATATATGGAACACAGGATTAAAGTGAACTCTACTTATTCACAATTTATACATGGAATTCCATGGATGGCAAAGGAAGAAGGAATACATACGTCACTACTATATTCCAAAGTCATACATCAATAACTATGACGGAAGCGTGGTATATGTAGCTACTCCGAGTGGATTACTTAGTGCCAAATTTGAAAGAGAAACCGAACCAACGCCTGAACAAATCAAACAACTAAGTGAAGAATCACCACCATCAAAACCAAAACAAACACAAGGAAGCAAAGGTATAACATAGCTACGACTGAAGCCGTATAAGTTATCTCTGGAAAATGCAATTCTAGAGCTTTCACTCTGATTTACTTCAGTCCATGATGCTCACAACTGAAGCTGCTTAAGATCATTGATACCTAGCTGACTTAACAGGATTAATTAGACAAATTGATCTCCTCACAGCTGACGGATCTGATGAAGTGGAATTAGCTAAATATGAAGTTAATGCAGGAATACCTAGAGATTATGTTGTTGATGAGTTCACGTCAGTTCAACATAAGATGTTAAAAATTAAGGGTAAAAAAGTTTCTTGCTATTTATTAGATAACCGTCTTTTATTTTTTACCCGGTGATAACAAATTGCCGAGGCCCTTTAGACCGCCGCCAATTGCTTGACTTATGTTTGTTAGAACTTTGCCTGCTACTTTTGTATTATTAGGTGATGACATCATAGCTCCGAGGCCCTTTAGACCGCCGCCAACCGTTTTGCTAACATTTGTTAGAACTTTTGATGTTGTGTTACTTGCTTTTGACATATTACCAGCTGCTACGCCACCTGCTTTTGACATATTACCAGCTGCTGCATTGGGAATTGCGCCTAGTACCGAGGAAGCAGAACCCGCACAAGTTAACATTATCCCAATAGATAAAACTAGAGTCACTCCTAAGGTGTTAACTTTTTTCACCATTGGTTATAGAGAACCTACATACGATTTAATACTTTCAGTCTAGACAGAGAAGTCTACCTCCGTATCAAATGGTGAAAGTGGTTAATGAGGTCCACTATTCTTTGGATAAACCTTCCTATTATTGTTTATATCTAGTAGAATCATAATCATCTTTATGATGTAGTAGCCTTCAAACAACATTCTAAACAAGTTGGGATTCAGATATGATCAACTTAACTCGTGCTGACAATATTCGGCTACCTATGGTGAGGCTAAGAAGATATTGTGTTATGTCTCTTTTTATAATGATATGCCAACAATTATTGTGGTTCGTTAATGAAAGTTCCGAACCTGCACTTAATTGAGAAACTCATGCCCTTTGTAGGATGTCAACATGAGCAGTATAGTTATTTAATCTTTAACCTTGTGAAAATCCAAATTCCCGCTCCAATAATTAGGGCTAAAACTATCAAACCGAGAAAAAGCGGAGCAAGTAACTTGACGAAAAAAACTATAACGGAAATTATTATTATCAAAGCTATGATTCCGATTATTGCTGGCCCTATTGTCTAGGCTGTCCCCATAATTATCCGTCCTCATTATTCATCTGAATATTAAGCGCTTTTAGATGATACTTAAACTAAATTTGTAGTAGAAAATCATTTAATAGTATTATAAGGAATAATGATCCATCGATTCTTAGGAATGTGATAGGGTTTATGAGTCAACACAATGAAAATATCAATACCAAGCACTTGACTAACCGCGAAACAGACAATATTAATTACGATAAGACAAATTCCGTGGAAAAAAGCCGAACGGCTAATAGAGATTAATGAAATTATTCACAAACATAAAGTAGGAGGCATCGCATTTTATAATATCAATGGCAGAGGACCTTCAAAAGTTGAACCTGTAGACACTAACAAAGAGATTTTGAGACATACCCGGGAATTCCAAACAGGAGTGCCAGAGTACATGATCAGATCAATAGTTGATGAAATATTAAAAGTCATAAACAGAGGATCAGCACCAGATCGTAAGATTTTTGTATATGAAGTTGAGGAGGCACACGACATAATAACAAGGTGTCTGGGGAGATTGCCTTATAGCCTTTGCACGTATTTCTTATTCTTCAACGATAGTGTCTGGCTACCTACTTGTTCGCTCACTAACACACTTGAGAATTGATAAATCTTAGAAGGGTCACGTCACAATGTCTTTTCACAGCTAACGAATCACATTATGGCTTGCAATACGAGAAGATGCTCATACATTGCATAACGTATTGTCAAGATGGGAACCATAGCAGCAACCATCAGAACTTGCCTATTCTGATGAAAACAAAATTATCTTGTATAATATATATATATGTCTACTGTCGGAGCGACTAGATCATTATCAATTGATTTCGATTCTGTTCTTGCTGACACCATGATAACTGGACCATGGAATATAACAAGCAAAAACATACAAACGTAACCAAAAATGAAATAACATATTGGGATATGGGATGATTCTGCCTCTCTCGGCAGAGGAAATTTCTAAAATATTTAACTACGTTTGGCAACACTGTTGGCAAAAGATTCCACCTAGTGAGCCAGGACAAAGTGAGATCATAAAAAAATCCATCGTAGAGGATATAGAATTTCTATTTTGACTAAAAGATAGAGATCAACCGCAGCGTATGTCGCGAAATGGCTTGACTATCATGATATTTATTCTGACGATCTTATTTTTTTATATGACAATACGCCCAAATCAGAATATCCCTTTGATATCCTAATTGACGATGTCCCAACCAATTTAGTCGACATAACCTCACCAAAGATTGAACATGCAGATACCTCTTCTTGTAAGCTACTTTCCACTACGTGAGGAAACAATTTTGGTTAATGCATATCGCATTAGATATTTTTTTGAGCAAATCCGCTTCTACTACAACTCCTGCCGATCGTTTTACGTAGTTTCTTATAATATAAGATATGATTACCCATATGGCAGTATTTAGTACGAGGGCGATTCGAAATCCATAAAAATAGGTTAATGCAAAACCATACCCATTACCAAGTAGGGTACGTTCTACTTTACCATGGATTTTAATATATTGTCCATAATCATCTATTTGTTCAACAATAGCATAGCATTGTCTATCAAGTATTTGGATATAGAAGAAAACAAAAAAGTAATGGATCTGTTAAGTCAATGCATCTCTTACTTTTACTTTAGCTTTGTTGATCGTTTCAGAGCTAGGCTTTCCTTCTGCATGGTCCTTTTCTGTCTTTATTTTTGCTTCAGCATCCTGAGTTATATTCTTCACTTTTTTTGCGATGTCTGTCATCATTATATACGTAGGAAACATACTTTAATACCATTTCATATGTCTAGTTCGGAAGGATTGTGGGTCAAGAATCTGTCTGTCCAAGTTCACTTTAGTGGATTCTAATGGAAACACGAGTTTTGTGTCTTCTATAGCATTTAGTATTACTTCTTTTAAATCAAATTTTATCTTATTTAGCCTTAGTACGGACGGACAAACAGCAATTCAATAATACTCATTAATCTACCTAAAATGACTAATCTACCACTAATTACAAATAAATATCCTTAGATGATATATAATTCAGTATAGGTATCTAATGACATTTGAGAAGAATACTCACTCTATATTGATCCTCGACGATGAATTTGATATTATGAGTATCTTCACACTAGGCTTAGAACAGCAAGGCTTTCATGTCATTGGTTTCAAGGAGCCTCTGCTGGCGTTGGACCATTTCCAGAAAAATTCTGACCTCTACCGGCTGGTTGTTTCAGATATTAGGATGCCGTTAATGGATGGACATCAATTTATAAAAAGAGTCAAGGAAATAAAACATGATGTGAAAGTATTCTTTATGTCAGCGTATCTTAGCGACGATATTCAATTCAGAACTGGACCTTCGTTAGTCAAAGTGGAAGAATATATAGAAAAACCAATCTCTCTAGATGACTTTACGAGGTTGGTAAAAAAATATTTTCTGACAACGGAAATATCTAAAAATTGAGATTTCGTCTATCGTGGTAGATGTAGGCAACTAGATGCCCCAAGCAAGCGCAGCCCCTACAGTAAGCAAGCGCAGCCGTAACCTCTGTCACTTCGAAATTGTCCTATCGCTGTTAATTAGAGAACTGAAATTATATAAGAGATTCCTAATATCTTGGAATCTTTTTTTCAGCGTAACAATACTTGTATTTCGTGCCGTGGCAATTTGAAGTTGGCTAACCTTTTCTCCTTCCTTTAGACAGGCTGCGTATAAGGTAGCAACAGCAAGTGCGTTAGGATCTTTTCCGTACGACATTGGACCCCCGTCCTTTATTATTGAAAGCATTTCAATCGCTCGTCTGTAAGATTTTTGGCTTACGTTAGCTCTATTTGCTATATTGGTTAGATATACATTCGAATCCACTGCAGACAAACGTAGTTAGTTAGTAATCTATAACATTTAGCAGCAAATATGGCGTCTGTATTCGCAGTTTGTGCTATCTCATCAAGAGTTCTTGGCAAATTCGCTTCTCTGCGAGCAGCATAGATAGATCCCACCATTAGCGCACTAATGGATCTTCCTTTGATAATTCGTTTGTCAGAGCCTTTCGACATCTATGCAGATTTTTCTATCACAGTGTCGTTTATCGATAGTTTGTCTTTTATGCTGTTCAAGATTGCAAAAGCATTCTTCAAATTTCTATCACGGCTTCTGTTGCTACTGGAGATTCGATTCAAATGTCTCATTCTCTTAACTTTACTAATCTGATCGGAACTTATCGGAACAAACAAGACCCATATCATGAAATGCCAAAGAAGTTGGCATTCCTGTTCTGCTCCTGCTCTCGAAGCCTTCCTGAATGTATTTTCTTACTCTCAATTCAGGGCTTGCATGCACATTATCACGAAGAACAATGCCACAGGAGCTACATACGGTTTCATTAGTTTCAGGATCAAAAACGATTGCTTTACTATCGTTACAAGTCTGACAAACACCAAAGTTCCTCCAGGACAATTCTATTGGTTCCATTCGTGTTTGGTGTGTATCTTCGTCAACCGGAGAGAACATTACAGAACTGATTGACTTACTTCAGGAGTTGTCTATCAATGTTTTTTTCATGACATATTTAGCCTTTAATGATTAATATTGACAATGTACACTTATAACTACAAATTGACACTCGTTCCCCTTCGTATATAAAAAATTTGTTTCGTTATCTGATTCATATGATGTTTCTGAACTGTCTTTTCTTATCTATATTTTAGTGATTTTCTAAAATTTCCCATGCTATGGCCTCATTATTAAAATGAGATAAGATAATTTAATAATTCAGACTCATTATGATCAAACCACTGGTTTATTGACTAACTTTTTCATTCTCTTGAATAATATGGTTAATTCCACTTAAAATGATTTGGCTATAAACAATCTTCTCACAGTTTGTAGACCCGCAATGAATATCGTTTTGTTCACAGACTTGAGTAGGGAACCAGGTTTTGTATTATGGATTAAGATGGTGATGTTGTCAGTATATCCATTAGGAAATACAACTTGTTCCAACCCTTTCCCTCTATATCTGTAGATCTATTTAGAGATATTTTGCATAAGCTTTGGACTAAGTAGTCATTCTAGCTCGCCGTGTATAGTTTTAGGAGACTCGGATGTTATCCTAATCTTTGCAAGACCAGATTTCTTCAGAACAATATGACTTGAGGTATTATCTTCAGATATAATCTCACTTATCAGACTACTAAGATAAGGCTCATGTCCTACAACCAGTATGTGAGATTCTTGTTTGAATAATTGTTCGGATGATAGTTTTTGATAAAATTCTATCCTGTTACGTCCAGGACGCAGTTCTTGCGAGTTGATTAAATTGTTCTCAATGTTAAATATCTTCGATACGATAGACGCAGTCTGATGTGCACGCTTCAGAGGACTTGTGATTGTTGCATCAAATTTCACCCCTAGATCCTTAAGCCATTCGGCCGCACACGTTACGTCCGTTACGCCTGCATCAGTGAGTGGTCTAACGAAGTCGTTGCCATTAGAAGACTTACCCGCTTCGCCATGACGTAAAACAAATAATTCCATATTATATAATTTGCAAGCTTAAAATAATATCCTTTCTGGAGAACAAGTGATCGTTATGTTTGGTCTTCTAATGTTACCATATACGAAGTAGGGAAGACTATAGTTAATTCAGTCTTGAGCCACGCTGCAATACAATGCAATGATGGATGTTGAAGAGCAAATACGAAGAATTTTCGATAATGAAATATCATATAATATAGCATACAATATTGGCATACAAGATGCAAGCAAGAGCCATCGCCTATAGTTAGGTAATGTTAACTTATGTATAGTGTAATGTCCACTACTCGAGTATGGAAGAACTAAATGAGAAAGAGGAGAAAGTAACAGAGCGGACATAGAAAAAAGAGACATTAAAGCCAATCACCAAAGCCAAATCCAAAGAAGATAAGGGATTACAAGAATGGGAGGTAGAGTCAACATGCGGTGGACTGGGTGCAGGCGGAGGATATTTTGTTTTGTTGATAAGTGTTATACTTTCGTCACACTTTTTTGCTTGAGCTTTTTTCGATATTACGGCTTCTGCTAACCTGGAGTAAATCAATCAGTTCTATAATGTGGTCTCCAGATTACGAATACCAAAACTGAATCAATTCAATAGAACTGTCCTGGATGAACGGTTGTTTGTAGGACTTGAACGATAGTAAAGCCATCTTTTTTATCGCAATAGTAGTTGTTGGCAAAATAGACAACAGATGAAATAAAGACTATTCTGTATCTATATACTATCATTTCCTAACCCTGTTAAAATAATATAGTGTTTGAAAAAAATGACTAGGCATTTATTGATTTATTACGACCGGCTACAACTGATATATGTGATTCAGTTCACTAATAATAACGCATACAAGACATTTGTTCAGCGCGAGAAAGATGATGTAAAAGAATTTTCCAAAATAGCTGCTAGTACCGCAAGAACGTTTGAAAGCACTTCGAGAATTTGACAATAATAGGCTAACGGACAGCAATATTAGTGGTCTAATAATAGGTAGTTATTGTACCCACTAATGATACATATCATTATTAAGTAGCCGTTAGGAATTATTAACCCCAAATTTATCGTGTTTCTATCATTTATTTGGAATAAAACGAGTTCTAGTCGACATCACACATTTGAAGGACATGCTCCAAACATCTCTTTTAGTTATTGCCCATAATTGGTGACCAAAAAGCCAATCTGGGTGCACTTCCAATAATTTCGTTTCACTACAAAGATGTTTAACCGCTTATGAGGTATTTCGTGATGTTAGACACTACTTCAACGACGGATGTCATTTTGTATCTGTATAACAAGTAGTAGGAGAATATAACTTAGTTCAAACATGCAACAAGCTATACAGATCATGTGCCTCTTAGACGTGTTAATTGTGATAAGATAATGAATATAAGACAAGGGTCGTCGTCATGAGATCACGACTACGCACATCTATTTACATTCCTTTTGTAATCGCTGTAGCTACAGTAGCCACCGGGATGCTTACTGCCCTTACCGTTAGATGATGATGGTGGAAGCGATAAGTGAGGAATTACTCCCGTTGGATGAAATAGGTATGACGAACTGCTCGCTGAAAGGGGGGTGACAGCAGTATTATTCTGTGTTATTGCAGAAGACTGCTTAGGAGCAATCCCATTCATACCTGTCACATTGATGCTATAAAATTTTGTTAGGTTTTCAGGATTTGCTTGACAAAGTAATTTAGCCGTTATTCTATTGATACCTTCTCTAACAGTACCGGCATATGCTGGAGTAAATGTGTACTTCCATTTAGAATAATCATTCCCTCCAGCTTGTCCGGTCGGTATGGTCTTTTGGTACGGTCTTACACCATCTACAATTACGAAAACCCCGCAATTAGAAGTAGCGTTGTAGCTGGATGTACCTGATAGAGTTAAGTTTTTACTGGTAGCCACTTGTTGTCCTTTGGCAGGATTTGTAATTCTCACACCAAGCGATGTTTGCTGTTGTGGCAAAGCATTCACAGAAGAAATCCAGATAGTTGATGCAAAAAGGATCATGATGATAACAGAGAATACAGACTTATCAGTTCTCATGTATTTGACAAGACTTTATTACTTATATATGCAATATAAATACTGGCTTTTCCACCTCTTGTGGACATCTTGTTTGTCGGCCAGTTGAAATCAAGCCAGAGTTCACTAACCACCGACTAGCCTTACACACCCTTACAGACTATGATCGACGAATCAATGCAGTTGAAGGCACGGGTATGTAAAATGGCACGCGTACATATGTCTTTTTCTTGGTCACTTTTCTAACACCCATTTAAGAATATCGCGCTGACGCTAGCAACACAGATTACGTGCCTCTTAGACGTGTTGATTGTGGTAAGCTAATTGTTGTATTTCCATACATAGGTGACATTATAGCTAATGAATGATATTTCTACTAAGGTACAGCAATTAATATTAACTTCGAATAAACTATTTCACATTTATTTATCACATTTGAAAGGCATAATTAATTATTTAACACGCATGATCTGAAGTTTGTATCTGAAATTTACATATAATATTATAAAATTGCGTGTATAGGATGAATAATATGCATGTAACATAATCCTCAGTTGGAATGGATAACAAGACAACAAAAAAACTCACAATAGTTGCCCTTGTAATAGTGGTTGGTACGATTCTTGTACATCCACCGGTAAATGGATTTGCACACGGTCAAAGCGCAACTAAGATTTTAAGGATAGGGTATTTTCCTAACATAAATCATGCTCAAGCCGTAATAGGTTTTGGAAGTGGAGAATTCCAGAAGGAACTTGGAAATAATATACAAGTACAAACATACGTATTCAACGCAGGGTCATCAGCTATTCAAGCCCTTCTAGCAAATAGAATAGACGTCACATATGTTGGTGCCGGACCAGCAGTAAATGGGTATGTAGCATCTGACGGGAAGGATCCTAGAATAATTTCAGGCGCAGCAAGTGGTGGTGCCGTCTTTGTAGTGAGAAACGACTCTGGAATTAAATCACCTAAGGATTTTGCCAATAAAGTGTTTGCTTCACCACAGCTTGGAAATACACAGGATATCTCTCTTCGAAAATATTTACAAGATAATGGTTATAAAACAAAAGACAATGGAGGAAATGTAACGGTAGTATCTATTGATAATCCAATTATCCTGACATTATTCTTAAAGAAACAGATTGATGGTGCGTGGGTACCAGTACCATGGGGTGCAAGATTAATTAATGAAGCTGGAGGAAGAATATTGGTAGACGAACGAACTGTGTGGCCGCCAGATGGTAAATTTGTAACAGCAAATATAGCGGCAAGAACGGATTACTTGCAGCAAAATCCAGATGTAATCAAGAAAGTACTTGCAGCACATGTTAACGAAACATTATGGATAAATAATCATCCAGATGCTGCGATAAAAGCTTTCGATACTGAATTTCAAAAACTAACAAGTAAAACAATAAACGAAAACGAGCTGAGGCAAGCTTGGTCAAGGATACAATTCACATATGATCCATTAAAGTTATCCCTCTTCCAGGAAGCCAATAATGCCTATGATATTGGCTACTTGGCAAAGGGGAAACAAAGACCAGACTTGTCAGGGATATATGATCTAACAATTCTGAATCAGGTATTGAAAGAGAAAGGTTTGCAACCAATAGGTGTAACAGGAGGGCTAGCGGAAGCAATTCCTTAAGTTCTTTTGTTCTATCTGTCAATTATTTTATAGCACACGCAATCATCTCATACTGTTTATTGATAATTCTAATTATTTTCTTCGTCCATGGCATTGTGTCGTGGCTGACATTTATTATTGAAAAACGGAGGAGTTCAGTTCCAATCAAACGACATTACTAAAATTTACGTGCTTCTAATTGACGCTCATCCTAAATCTACGTGTTTTAAACAAATTTTCCCAAGTATGTTTAGAAGTACAAAAATTACATCATTTTGTCGGAGTATTAACTTTTGTTCTCATAGCATGCGACAAAGCCTGCTGAACTTTAGCTAAAACATGGTTCTCAGCGTCGGCTAGGATGTTATAATCTTTGCTTTCTGTATGATTTCGTTAAACACAATTCCACAGTCTTTGTCAAAGTTGGTATCGTTTGATCCTAAAAATGACGTCAATACCGGATTGACAAAATAAAGATATTTTCCAGTTTCACCGATATCTAGTTATCATATCTTCCATGAGACACGATAGCATTTGTATATATGAAGTTCTACAGAATCATGAATTTAGATATACCTAGTTAGACCTTTACTTAGCAGTTGCCAATAAAAAATTGAGGAACCATCGGGGCATCATTTAGTCTTATTCATTGTCTTGACAACGGTAGGCATACCACTTGTCATATTCTTCACAGCACCCGTCGCAGTCATTTTGACTTTTGTCATATTAGCAGACCCTGTCGCAGTCATTGTTATGTTTATAGAGTACTACTGACACAATTGCAGTTAACAGAATCGCAGCCGTTATCACGAACGTTGTTTGTTTACGCATTAAATCTGGAAGAGCAGGAAAATATATGAGTTTTCTATATAATTCAGGTTGAATTAGATCTTCTATTTGTGTGTTAGTCTTCTATGATTCCGTGTATACTACTACGAATATATCTTTTGGGATCATTGGATCATTGACTCTCCTTAAGTATCAAGCTTTTTCTAAACGATCAATTATTCCTGTTTCTGCACCGCTTTTCAATCCAGTCAGCTCAGCAAGTCTTACGGCTGGCATGGGTCCATATCGGTAGATAAGATCCAAACCCCTGTGTCTAGTGATATGCAAACCAACGACTTGATGAAACATTATCGTTTCGTGACATTTCTACTAAACTTTTGGTTAATAGCTTGAATCATATCTTCACGATTCATCGTTAATAACAGTTCTAGAAACAGATGAGTATATTAGTCTGTTGACATCTTAATCACTAAGATAATGAGAGAGTAAACGAATATAAACATGATGAAACAACAAAGACGCTTCAAAGATCTTGGTATAGAAGGCGCGACGGCTCGTTGGTATGACAATAATACTAGAAAGAGTAGATTAACAGAAATGAAGGAATATGTTAAAGTAGCATCAAAATATCTTTATGATGGATACTCTGTCTTAGAAGTAGCCCCCGGTCCAGGCTACCTTGCAATCGAGCTTGCGAAGCTAGGTATATGCAATAAGATTATTGGTTTAGATATTAGTAAAGGAAGCAGGCGTCATTGAGGTAGTAGAATTTCGACAGGGCAATGCTTCTGATATGCATTTTCCAAATAATTCATTTGATTTCATTATCTGTACAGCTGCTTTTAAGAATTTCAAAGAACCATTAAGAGCATTAAACCATATGTGCAGAGTGTTAAAGTCAGGAGGTAATGTTCTGATTGCTGATATGAATAGAGACGCTTCTAACCAGCAAATAGACGACTACATAAAGAGCATAGAAACAAAAGGAATGGGCAAACTCTTTATGAGATTGATTTTCAAGTATTTTCTTAGAAATGGGGCATATACTAAAGATGAATTTACCAGCCTAATTTCTAGAACTGCATTCGAACGATATGATATCAGAGAGAAAGGAATGGGTTTCTATATTCATCTCACAAAGTAGGGTTAGAGATCACCCCGACCATTCGTCTGCAAAAATATCCCGTATTCTATCAAGAGCAGCAGATACTTCTCAATTATCGCTCAACATTTTCACAGGCTGTTGTCGGTAATTGATTCTATCAGACCCTCTTTCTCTCATAGTGAAGTGCAATTATTCCGCAGTCAAACGCTACCGACTTAACCAGATTGAATTTCTGAATCTCGTTCAAGTCTTTGAATATGGTCATGCCGTTTCCAATTGCAACAGGATTGATGAACAAATGGAATTCGTCAATCAGTCCTGCTCTAATCAAGGAAGAATCAAATGACGCACCACCATAAACAATGATGTCGTTGCTATCTTGACTCTTTAGCTTGGTGATTTCGACTGTAAGGTCACCAGTAGCGATGTCCGTATTTGCCCATTGAGATTTGTTTAGTGTCTTGGTGAAACCAACTTTTGGTGTTTCTATCATTTTTTTGACAAACGCATGAGATCGGTCTATTGAAAACGGATCATCAGGTTTGGTCAGCACGTCTAACCAATATGAAACGAAGCCATCTGTCATTTTTCGGCCCAGAATAATAGTGTCTACAGGTTCAGTTAATTCGAGTACATAGTTTTTTAGTTTGTCATCCCAGTTCCAAACCATCCAATCCATTTCACCGTTGGGTCCTGCAATGTAGCTGTCTACAGACATTTGCACTTGTAGTTTTAGTTTTCTCAAGGTCTTCCATTACCCTCGAATGCGATCCTCGAGCCTTGTATGTCGATTTTATTCATTTGAAGCAATGCCTCTATGACTCTTTCAGATTTATTTGCATCCTTGTCTTGCAACATTTCTCCCAACACACTAGGGACAATCTGCCATGACACGCCAAACTTGTCTTTCAACCAGCGAAAGAAACAAAGCAAAGAGATAAAAATATTATATCTTTTTGCTTTTGATAGAAGGGATATTGCCATCATACAAGTCTTTCTTCTTATCATTTAAAGAAATTCTCAAATCATTAGGTCCTGGATTGATAACAGGGGCGTCCGATGAAGATCCGTCTACTATAGGAACATATTCACAAGCTGGTGCACAGTTTGGTCTTGGAATGCTATGGTTAGCATTGTTCCAGTATCCGATGATTGTGGTAGTTCAGGAAATGTGCGCAAGAATAGGCCTTGTAACTGGTAGTGGATTAACTGCAATTATAAAGAAGAAGTATTCTACAAAAGTGGTTCTTGCAATTGCAAGTCTTATCGTAATTGCAAATACAATAAACATAGGTGCAGACATTGGTGCTATGGCAGCTTCAGTCAAACTCTTAGCTCCACAGCTGCCCGTTGCCATTGCTACTCTTTCTTTTACGACATTCATTATTGTTTCGGAATTGATAATACCCTATAGTAAGTATGTAAAGATACTGAAATATCTGAGTCTATCTCTGTTAGCATATGTTGCCACTGCTATAATTGTTGGAGGTAATTTCAATAACTTATTGAGAGCAAGCATAATTCCACACTTTGAACTCACCTCTGCGTTTGCAATGATGTTTGTTGCTATATTTGGTGCTACCTTAACTCCTTATGCGTTCTTCTGGCAGGCTTCAGAGGAGGCCGAGGAGGATGTCGCCAAGTATAAGATCACGGAAATAAGTGGAGTGGGTAATTCACCAAGGATTTCAAAAAAAGAAATGATGTTGATGAGATCAGACGTTACAATAGGTATGGCATTATCCCAATTAGTTATGTGGGCTATAATAACAACAACAGCTGGAACTCTTCATAGTCATGGTATAACAGATATACAGACTGCAGATCAAGCTGCGAAGGCACTACAGCCTCTGGTAAATACATTTCCTGATGCAGGTGAAATATCAAAAACAATTTTTGCACTTGGCGTAATTGGCACTGGATTATTGGCTATTCCAGTGATGGCTGGAGCATCTGGATACGCTTTGTCTGATGCATTTGGTTGGAAAGAAGGTTTGAGTAAAAGTTTCACACATGCTAAGAATTTCTATCTTGTAATAGCAGCTTCCACAATAATTGGCCTATCGATAAACTTTACAAATTTGGATCCGATCAGAGCACTAGTATACAGTGCTATTATTAATGGGATTGTAGCTGTCCCTATTCTTGTTACAGTTATGAAGATTGCTAATGATCCGAAAATATTAAAAGATAAAATCAATGGTCGAACATCCAATATTATTGGATGGATAACCGTACTAATAATGGGAATAGCCGTTGTAATACTGTTCCTCACTTGGGGACGGCAATGATGTCCGAATGTTTCTGTTGTTTACGATTTAATCCCCCTTTAGGTGTAAATGTAGTTTGGATGATATATAAGGTGTCACTATGAGATTAGATGACAGCAAGGGTTTATCCACACGACAATAAAAGAGATTTTGTAGTTACAGGCTAGAACAACTAAACCAATCAATAAGAGATCATAAATAAAATATGGGGCTTCAGGCGATCGTTTTTTTTCCACTGAGCTAAGTAGTGTTTCTTAATGCTGCACATGCTGACTCCATATGTCATTCCTCGTAGATGGCTACAAAGTTGCTATTTTGTTGCATGTTTTAACATCATTGTTTAAAGATAAAGGATCTGATAAGTGGTTGTAAAGATTGGTTATTATTTTTTAGTATTGTTTGTAAAGCATCCAAAAAATACACGCTGGTCTCATATACGCATATTCCTGTTCAATAAATTCAGCGGGGACTGCTCTTTCCAGTGATAAAAACTGCTAGAGTGGGATAGGTTGTTGTATGCAATTAAGCAGTATGTCTAATTTCATACCTTAGCTTGTTGTTTTATTGATTCCATAAACTCTTGACCAGCTTTTTGCGTCTCTTCCAGAGTCATGTCTTTCGTGTGAGTTGCTATCATCCATTTATGGCCAAAGGGATCTTCGATTCCTCCGCATCTGTCTCCCCAAAAGGCGTCCCCAATCGGCATGGTTATTTTTCCACCTGTAGAAACAGCCTTGTTAAAGACGTCGTCCGCATTTTCCACATATAAAAAAATACCGCCTGTTGCACCACCCACCGATTGAGGCGATAGACATTTCATCTGTGGTGATTCGTCGCTTAGCATTATTCTTGAATCCCCTATTTTGATTTCAGCATGCATGATGCTTTTTCCACCAGGTCCTGGAAATCTCCTTATCTCTTGTGCTCCAAATGCTTTTTTATAATATTCTATGGCACTTGCAGCACCACGAACAGTCAAAGTTGGTGTTATTGAATGAAATCCGTCTGGAATTGGTTTTGTCATAAAACTGATATACCTTGCATACTATATAAGTTGGACCCGGGTAATGTTAGACCCGGTATTCTGGCAGATGAAAAGACATGCTACCAATATCCCCGGAAAATTGCCAAAGATCATCTTTTTGAAAATTTAGGTGTAGATTACCTTGTAAGAAGGCAACCCACACCAAGTATGCCAATACAGCCTTACGGCAGGACGACTCATGTGTATCATGCAAATATGTTAATTAAGCATTACGTACAATGCTCATATGTATCACGTAGTGGTAGGCTAATCTATATGTCCTGAGTGACACAGTATATTTGATCCTGTGATGAATAAATAAGAAGCTTTTAATAAATTGAATTATTCCTGATGCATATAACTTATACACTCTATCCATCTTACTAGTATGTTTTATTGACAGGATAGATCTCAGGTGCACCTGATTCCATCATATCAAACGACATTACTAAGTGAAGATTTCGTACCAAAAAAACTAAAAGTGAATGAAAGGTTATGCCTTTCCTCCTCCTGCAGCTTTCTGCTCCACCAATTTTCCAGTGTATAGACCACTGTTGGCATCTGCACCATTTGCGCTCGCCTCCTATAAGTAATCACCAAAGAATAGATTATCGATTGGATTGTCTGTGGCTATTTTCATGGCATCACTACTTGATAGATTTCTTGATCGAAGAATCAATCAACAGATCCTTGAATTCACGTCGACCGCGTCTAAACATTACAGGCAGGCAAGCTACCGCATACGAGATGAAGATTAATCCAATACCTAATAGTTGTAGTTGATCTATGATGAGACACCAGTATATACGCCATAAATAGATCCAGTCCTGCTGCTAACATAGCTCCAAACATCTACGTCAACATTCAAGATTTGAAATGCTAATTTTTGTTTTTCATCCAATGCCTCGTATACTAACTGACCAATGACAACTTGATTGGGTTTTGCAAGTCCCGTCATTTTTACCGCAACATTTACAGTATAACCTATAATGTCATAATGTGGGTTTTTTACTCTTTGATTTTTTGTATTATTGTCATTTGACCCTTGAATATCCCATCCATACTGCAATACTGCGTTCTGGTCGCCAATATCTATCCCTATACGTACTCCCATTTCGGGATAACCATATTGTTCAAGAATCTGATTTATCCCATGCTGGACTACCTTTATCATAGACCTCGCACAATTGATTGCATTTACACACGGTAAATATGGATCATTTACTATATTTACAGGGAAGA
>JASHSN010000589.1 GCA_030038695.1 Nitrososphaeraceae archaeon | reverse complement strand
GTGATCTTCCAAGTATGTCCAAATTCATATACGCGAGAGGGTTTACTACTACAGAGATTCTATCATACTTCCTTGAGGTGCTCTAATGGTTGCTGTTAGCCTCAGTAGGTGGCTTCTATCTTCTTCTATCTGAAGTCTGAAAGGATGGTTACTACACATTACTTCAACATTTACTGTCCCATTAGGATAGAAAGTATAATCAACTTTCGACGTACCTATCACCTCTGTAGTCTTCTTTCCCTTATTACCCGGTATAGAGGTAACCCAAGTTCTACGTAACATTGAGGAATTATGCTAAGTTTTAGGTGAATATTATGAATGTATGATGGTGTAGTAGGAAGTAAAGGTAGGATATGGCCTTCTAAAGTTTCTAGGATTGTCTGGTCATTAGTGTTCAAAACGGGAGGACTAGTGATGAAAGGGGGCTTATTCGCGTGGATTGCCGCTGTCTGCACTCTTGGTTAGTGTTCCAGATTTCCCTCTTCATTTGTTTTCTACAGTTCTTACAGGTGTATTCAAAATAATTGCTGCTTGGATAGAAATTCTCCCTTAGTGGTCCTTCAAAAGTAATATTGCATCGCTTACATGTTATTGCCATTATCGCCTCATTACCTCTACCATACCTGGAAATATGGTGCCGGTGGTGTTGCTATTGCTGGTGTTCCAACGCAGACTCGGTTAACGCTGCCATGCTAATCTAGACGTCTCTATGTAGAACTTGTTATTAGTGGCATCAAAGTAATACCATGCAGGATGAATATTCGGATCTGTCAAAAGTAATATTGCATCGCTTACATGTTATTGCCATTATCGCCTCATTACCTCTACCATACCTGGAAATATGGTGCCGGTGGTGTTGCTATTGCTGGTGTTCCAACGCAGACTCGGTTAACGCTGCCATGCTAAACGCTGCCATGGTCATCGTCAAGACAATTAATTTTGTTTTGGTAACAGATGCAGATTTCTAAGTTGGTCCGGAATATGACGATTGTGGATATAGCAGTAATATAAAAATAAAATATGGTTTGTGTCCTTATGGGACGATATACTTTCTATCCTTATACTGGTAGATTATTGGCAAATTCCCTTGAAGTGCTTTCAAACATTCTTGCGGTATTAGCGGCTATTCTGGAAAATTCTTTTACATCATCTTTTTCACGCTGAACAAATGCTTTGTATGCATCGATATTTGCAAATAATGTATTGTTTGCTATTCTAGTTGTAGCCACCACGTTATCTGCACAATTGCTTACTGTTCTCGCATAGATTTCCGCTACTCGTCGTGGAGATGCCCAATTATTCCAAAATACGCCATACGTATTCTCAAAATACGGGATCCATGTTGACTGAAATGATTGGATAATCTGCTTTTGAGATTCTAGGAAGCTATCTGCAATTTCTTTGCTTGCTTGAAGGGTATGCTCTTGATAATCATTGATTGCTTGTGTGTTACGTGGAATCTCTCTCTTTACCTCATCTACTGTTCTTCTGATATTATCTCTTGTTTCATCTAATACTCTATCGACTGCGTGATTTTGCTCCGATAATCCTGTTCTTAATTCTCTTTTAACGTCATATTCTGTAGTCTGTCTTTCAGCTTCTTTTTTAGTTGACATACTTATCATTATCCTACATTATATATATAGATTGGTATTTAATGGTGTCAAATACCATCAAATACCAACAAATTCAAGAATCTCGCTTAAGAGAATCAAATGGTATTATCAAGGGAAACAATAATAGAATAAATGCAATAAAATCGACCAAGGTATATCTTATTTCAATTTGTAGTTCGAATGTGATGCCTGATTACACCACAACAGCAACTATCTTACCCTTTGATACTACTTGGTTTCACTTGTCGTTAACATACTGTACACTTTATCCACAACACTTTCAGCACTAACCCGCCATCTAAATCTCGGGTATAGGAGCGAGATATTAACAGTTGACGAATAGTCTACTGATGGGATACAACGAAGAAACTAATGTCAGTAGATTAGTGCACCATCTCGGGAACAGGTAAATCCTTTCACCAGGAAATACAGTACATACACAATCTTAGTATAGGCAACAACAGAAGCTTCTTGGTCGACAGGTCGTCGTCATGACTTTTGAATCCACGAGATAACTATATGGATTACACCCAAAATACCCTTAGTACCCACGGACCCCGGTTGAGCTTCAAATCCTGTCATTCGCTCTCTGCTTGACTAGCAGCGTATAACTCAGCATTGGTTCCTGTGCTATGGCATTCTCAGTGTATAAGCTAAATCCACTAACCTCCGGCGGCATTATAACATCAAGTATGACGAGATCGTATAGACCAGTAGTAAAATTCTCTAATGCTTCAGAAGCCTTATTAACACTACGGAACCCAGCGCCTTGTTGTTGCGTGTGGTTTAGGTCTTATCCATAGAAACCCAACTCTTTTGGAAAAGGTATTAAAAATGAAGGCTGCAGCCTCTGATACCAGGACATTGCACTAGGCTACAAAGAATCATGTTTTCCAGGCGGGTTGACCCATGACTGAAAAACCGATTCTCCCAGGCCTTCTAGACGGCTACCTACCGGATTAGTAGCTTACGTAGAAGCTGATAGCCTTAAAATATTAGAATTGCTTGAAGCACACACACATAGTCCTTTTAATTTCTTTACTATAAGTTGCATGTCTGCCTTTTCAGGCGCCCATAAAATGCTGGAATACGCATGAAAAAGAAAGTAGAGATGTCTCATGGAAGACGCAGATTGCTTTGGCTGCGACGGATCAGCAGCACACACAGCCCTTTACCGGTATCTTTTCCGCAGAAAAAACCAAGGATGAGTGAAAAAACATGATAGTACCGCAGAAAGATACTCCGTAGGATGTGTGTGCTGCTATTCCCTTCGTTTTAATAGTGATTCGCATGTGAACTACCACCGAACAGTACCTTGAATGCTCTTATGTCTGATTTCAATAAAGCTGTACAAGAGTTATAATAGATGTAGAATAACTTAAACTACCAGTCACAGTGCTGCGGCGTGTATCCGCGGACGCAGACCGCAAATCTCGTGAACTACCGATACAACAGCACATACCCCAGGGAGTTCTTCTACTAGAAAAGAGGAGAAAAGAAGATAGAAACTGTGAATCTATCCAGACGCAAACCTGACCTATTCATTATTTTCGCCAGCATCCTCATAGTTGTCTTTCTTGATCTTTGATAGCAATTCACGTAGCCTTTTTAATTCCGTTACTATAAGTTGCATCCCTGGATCTTTTGCAACTATAGGAGATAGATTTTCGTGAATCTCAGTATTTTTAGCTTGGACATCTATTAATTCGGGAACGTTTGCAAGTTCAGTGGTTGTCTCTTCCCATTTGGTTTTTGTTATGTTATTGGTATACCGCTGTAGATCTGATAGAAAGTCAGTTACTTCAACTGGATAGAGTGTTTCACTTGTTGGTTTATGTATGACGTTCCTATAATCTAATCCTCCTGGTTTAGATAGCAAGTTCACACGATACATCATTAATTTCCAAAGTCCCTCAGCACCAACCTTTTGAGCGACGCTGTCTAACTCTATGCGATAACGCTGCAAGTATGGATCTTTAACCCGTATACTTGGTGTATATTCTTCTTCAACATCTGCTAGTTTTATTTCATAGCCGTTTTGCTGTAGCCACGTTATAGTTTCTTTATCAATACCGATTATCGGAGTCCTGGTTCTTGTAGCTTTAGGAATCTCACTGCCAACTGCATCGTAGTCAACTAAAATACCAATGAAAGACCCATATTCCTTAGCAGCTTCTATCAAATCTTTACCATCTTCTGTGAAACGTCCTTGCGTATGTACAAGTGCCACACCGTATTTGTCAGCAAACGGATAAAGTAGATCAGCTATACCTTCCTTCTCGATCACGATTATAGCAACTCCTTGTCGAGCGAGATCTCGGAAGTTGTCGATGTTGACAGGGTAATGATTACCCATGTAATACATAGTAGCCCTTGAACTTGCAATAATTCCCAGGTCTTCTCTCTTTAATCTGAATAACTTTTTGCAACGTTCCTTGATGATACGTGCAATATATTGTGCAGTTATGCCCCAATTCTCTTTTGGCTCGAATCCTTCAGATATCATTATAGGCCGTATACGATACCACACACCACGTTGTGTAATTCTGTCTTTAGTTTTTAAAGATGGATTTCTATCTATTTGGCTTTTTCTTTTTATTAAAAAATCATCCAAGAAATCCTGAGCACTCTTCTCCCGCAGATGATGGCCGCATAGTATTGTAGCTCTATGACCTATCCCATGATATGTAGGTATTTTATATGCTAAACTGGTGACAGTATTTGCAAGTTCTTCTTGGTATGATTTCAAATTAATATGAGTCTTTCCAGCAGAACCAAGCCAATCAGGGCATGGTGTCTTTATATTTACGTAAACTACTGATGGTACTCTCCTTTTCGATGGAGTAAGAGATCTGTTAAACCCACACTCACTTAACATACCTTCAAGACTTGTACTATACATGTTATTCCCCTTTTTGTCAGTCCACCTATAATTTCCACCCTGAAAATACTGCTCTCCGCCATCAATAGATGGAGTCGAGTTGATATTACCAATAATTTCAACTTGACCTGCATTTTGAAAATCTTTGTCTTTTCTAGGAGCTATGACCACTTCAAGTGAGTAGTTAAATTCCCTGCCAGTATCTTCATCTTTATGATGCGTTGTAACAATCTTAGCCTGTGTATGTTTTTTATCAATATTGTAGTTCTCTGCCACATTCTCAATTAATTCCACCTGCCGATCTTCTTTTTTATACGCCAGTTTGTATTGAGATTGAGGTTTCATCTTCTTTAATCCTTCATAAATCTGACCAATGAGTGAAGGATCGTCTACTACTTGCTGTACCATCTTTTGTTTAAATTTATTAGGTAGATATCTTACTTCTCTGAATGTTGCTAACGCATCTGATACCAACATTGATTTATCGTATATTCCTTGAAAGTAGTTCTTGAATTCGCCACGCTTGAAGTAATATATGCTATCGTGATACTCAAACTTCGGCATATCTTACCTCAGACTCAATAGCTTCAACAAGCACTACGTCGTCTTTCTGCAAACTGCTGGTTAACGACGATGGCATTATTAGATTGAAACTAAAGTCAGTTCTTGATTTACCGATTTTATAGATCTTGTAATATTGTTCAAGCTTTCTGACTTTGTCTTCAATAAATCGTCCAATTGGCAATGCAACTTCAACTTCTGTGTCAGTAGCACTATGCGAAGGACCTTCTTCAAACTCAACTTTTATCGGTTCATTGGAACCTTTGTTGACTGTTATGTATACTCTATTCTCTTGTCCATTATGTATAACAATCAATGGCTCTTCCCATTGTTTATCTGTAAATGAATTGTCATCGTTAATGTCTTCAGTCCACGACGCATATCCCATACCTAACCCTCTTTTTAAGAAGTCACCGAGAGAACCACAAGTTTCTCTGTGTTGATACCGTTTGGTGCTATACCATCGATCATAGTCAAATACAGAATCTAAATCTTCAAACACTGATATGTTATCCACATTGGAATTTCGTACTGCTATACGGAGTATGCTTTTTTCTCCATTTGGTTTCAAGTCTACTTTTACAGTTACTCCAATTTTCCTATCTTCCTTGGGATTGTTGGGATAGTAGTCATTTAGAAAGTCCCAGGCATTATCCAGTAATTCCTTGAGTGCGAATTTAGGCCATTGTAATAGAAGATATGATGTCTCTGATTCTATAGCCTTGACTGTGATGTAAGACATCACCTTGATTGTTGACGTAGCAACTGGTCCTTTCCTACGTCTAATGGAGGGTGGATCGACTTTTTTGGCGATTTTATTGTATTTGTCAGGAATTGAATTGGTAAATCGCTTACTTTCCTCATCCTTCATGTGTCGCCCCAAATAGTTCCGGATTCCTCCTCGAGTACAGCTGAAATTGCTTGGTTCAGTAATACTTGAGTTCCCCTTTTGAAGTTTTGCCATACTAGATTTCAGCAACCATAGTGTACGAATGTTTATAAGCTGAAATTGCTTGGTTCGCCGCTAGTTTTAGTCCGAGGATTGATAGCACAGCTTCAATGATCACGATCCAAGGGGCGCTGTCCCCAGAGCACTTCTAGAAAACGACCGGTCTCTGAGCGGCCTTCGTTGGCACACAGTATACCCGCAGCACACACACCCTAGGGTATTTTTTCTTGAAAATTCTGGCAAAAGGTGGGTATTTACTGCAGAAAAGAGGGATATGGGGTGTGTGCTGCTGATCCGTCGCAGCCAGCGGGGTAATCCATGTCTTCCATGAGTCATCTCTACCGTCTTCCATCGTTTTATGTGCGTATTATCTACCAAAATAGCACATAGCCCATACGCAATTTTTTTGCGATATTACCATTTTTTGCTACCCTTTTGAGCGGTGTGGGTCCCGGGACCCGGATTGTATAGCCTTGGCCACCTTAGGATGGAACCTTTGTTCAACTCCCTTAGTGCCAGTCTCTGGAGTGAACCATGATGCATCTTGTTGTTAAGATGTTTTCCTTCTTAGCTCCTAGCGCCTACCTCCGAGCAACTAGAGTCATTGACGTAGGAAACTCTCCACATACGCACACGCAGTACACACCCCTATCCCTCTTCTACGCTCATTCCTGCTTGTTTTGATATCCGGAAAGAGAATTTCCGGGGAAAGATGTACATACGGATCTGTGTGCTGCCGCGATGAAGTCTAAAATGCGTGTTTGTACGAATTTTCCGCTTTTTGTATTGTTTCTCAAGCAGAACAAGGGGAGGGT
>JASHSN010000588.1 GCA_030038695.1 Nitrososphaeraceae archaeon | reverse complement strand
AAAATAAAATCTAACCAACTATTTTGTGCAGTCAACAACTACCTACCAGTGTTTCAGAATATGTTAACTTCTTTCAAAGCTCCTGCTACTTCCGTGAATACTACTACCTGGGCTACCAAAGCAGCCACGATAATCAATTAAACAACGATCCAAAAAAACTCCTATTCCATTACTAAATGGTGCAGGTCGGTCGTCAAATCTAAATCGCTTTCATAACCAATCACTTGCTATCCTTGCCATGTCTACCAAGGCCTCAAACATGGCCAAAATAAAATAACCACCAAGATAACTATTTTGTGCAGTCAAGATCCGAGTCAATGCCGTCAGTCCTGGTCCAATTGACACACAAATCTTCACTAGCGGAGCACGGGATAAGCAGCAAAGCCAGCAAATAAAGAAGTACCTTACAAGCATGGTGCCTATGGGACGAATAGGAAGATCTGACGAAGTTGCAAAAGCCGTTTCGTTCCTTGCGTCTAATGACAGCAGTTATATCGCAGGTATTGAATTGTTTGTAGACGGTGGCGAAGCACAAATTTAACGTAGAATTTGCTTTATTTGTAAACAGATTATTTGTAGACCCAGCAATCTGGTATTTTTTCGTGTCGCTTGTGAGATGATGGTCCACACACATAATGTTACGCGTTCTATTCCAGGATTCGTTTCTTTCACTTCTTCTCAGAATGCATCATATTCAACATCGCACTGCTTGAACCAGTAACCTGGGTCCCGTATATACTAGAAAGTAACGTGATCATACAGAAAAGTATCGGTATCTAATCAGATGTTCGATATATTCAGAAAACATATCGTAGACTTTGTTTCATAGGCGCTAAGTAAGATTCAAATGGTTTGCTGTGTACCACATGTGGCATACATAAAGCTATATTAAAAAGAACAAGAACACATTATCATGGATAAAGAAACAGACAATCTTGATGATATTTGGAATAAGCATCTAGAATTTGAGTTTGACAAAAAAGATGTCGATGGGGCTATGTCCACCATGACAGAGGACCCACATGTTCATAGTGTTCCTACATTAACTGGAGGAAGAGGATATAATGGAGTTTACGACTTTTATAAGAACCATTTTATCGGAAAAACACCAAATGATTTGAATATTACTAAATTATCGCGTACTGTCGGAAAAGATCAAGTCGTAGATGAATTTATATTAAGTTTTACACACGATATAGAATTTGAATATCTGCTACCTGGTGTACCACCTACAGGAAAATATGTTGAAATACCTCATGTAGCAGTTGTAAAATTTAAAAATAACAAAATTTCTCATGAACATCTATATTGGGATCAAGCATCGGTCTTAGTTCAAATAGGGCTTCTTAAACCAGAGAAAATCCCGATAACAGGAATAGAGCAAACCAAAAAATTAATAGAGTTATCAAAAAAGGGCTAAAGGGCGGCTAATAATGTGGAATTTTTGATTACTAATCAGATACTCCCTGAGTATTGATCTGTTGATTACTAATCAGATATTACCGGTAAGTCTAACCTGACTAGTATAGTAAGGTACTAGAATTATACGTTTCAAGAACAAGGTGATTACATAATGAACGTTACTGTATACGGAATTCTCTTTAATCCAATTGATCCTGAATATGCACAATTCCCAATCAGTGTAAGTTAATTGTGATGTGATTTTACTGAATTGAGATAATGCTATCCCATGACGGAATAATTTAACCGGTTATTCCTTCAGATTTGGGCCATGCCACCATCGACGCACAATTCGATACCTGTAATGTAACTGCTATCATCGGATGCAAGGAACACGACGGCTTTTGCAACTTCGTCAGGATTACCCAACCTCCCCATTGGCAACGTGCTGAAAAGGGTCGTCATTAGCTGTTCAGTCTGTTGTTCATTTTGTATGTTGTGAATGAATCGAAAAGCAAGTGTGTCTATTGGACCAGGACTGACGGCGTTGACACGGATCTTGCGGTGTTTCAGATCAACGGTCCATGAACGAGCAAATGATCGTACAGCAGCCTTGGTCGCACTATAAACACTAACGCCCTCAAACGCTTTGGAAGCAGCAGTCGAAGCAGTTAAAATGATCGACCCTCCATCCCGAAACAGCGGAAGCGCTTTTTGTACTGTGAACAGAAGCCCTTTAACGTTAGCACTGAACATTTTGTCAAATTGTGCCTCAGCAATTGCCTCCAATGGTACAAATTCCCGCAGGCCGGCGTTGGCGAAGAGGACATCGATCCGGCCCTTCTGCTGCTTCACCGTCTCATATAACCGATCAAGATCTGCTAGATTCGAGACGTCACCCTGAACACCGATGACATTTCTGCCAATCTTTTTGACTGCTTTATCGAGTTCACTTTGGCGCCGGCCAGTGATAAAAACATAGGCACCTTCCTGGACGAACCGTTGTGCTGTAGCGAGGCCTATACCGCTGTTTCCGCCTGTGATCACTGCGATTTTACCTTCAAGTCGTTTTGTGATTAGTTCAGTTTGAGTCATGTAATACAGACTGCCTGTTGTTGTCTGTTCCAATATATACAGATTAACATATCTGACACCCTTAAGAATTCCTAGCTGATTTGTGCATCTAGTCTTGCGTCACTATTAAGTAGCATAACTATGTGACTATAGATCATGATTGAGCATGATCATTGGGCAGAAAAAATTTTAGGAAATAGCACACGTTCTTCGATTAGTAGTACGGTACATAGCAGTAAGGTAAAAAAGAAGCACCATAATCTGTTTCAGATTGTATTATCTGGTCATGCACTTAAGGAAAGTCGTGGCAGTAACAAGACTAGTAAAATAGTAGTCATCGCAGCAATAGTCTCTCTATTGTCTATCGTAACGGTAGTCCTCTTTCCATTTGGGCAGAGCCAAGCCGCAGTTGCACTATTACAAAAAAATACTAGTAATAATAATCCTTATTTTTCTTTGACTATTCTTTCGACAGCTGCAGGAACTGGAGCAGCGGCTACTGGAATTATAACAACCATACCAGGAGTATTAAGAACGAGAAAACAATCAAAATATTTGATTGGTTATCTATTAAAAATACATCACATATATACCGAAGTTTGTAAAAATAAATCTACAGACATAAGGGAATATTTAGACTTCTTGCAAAGTTTACGCGGTGACATAATATACCTGCTGCAGAGAAGACTCATAAATGAAAATCAGTATAAAATGCTTGATGATAGGATCATTGAGTATCTTAGCAAGATCACTAAATTAAAATAAACAATGGCTGGAGTTGGTAAACAGCTTTTCCATTTTTCATTTTAGAATCTCTTCAAGCACCAAGTGTACGAGAATTTTCCTTGGAAGCAAGGACCACAGCCAACTCCGTGCAATGACTCACCACCGCTAGACCAGTAAGATACGAAACATGAGCTAGTAATACCACCAGTCAAATCTCAGCCGCCCAAATTTGGTACACAGTAGCTCTTCTAGCATATTCATATGTATACAACAATGTTGGCAACAACAACAACCTTGATGACAATAGTTCAAAGATTAAAGAAATAAGTATTGGTACAGTAAGTAGTGATATGGCAGACAAAGAAAAAGAAACAACAATATCAACTCCTGAAACAGTTCTTATATTGCAGGGTGGGGGTTCTCTTGGCGCATACGAATGCGGAGTCTGGAAAACACTTGCAAAGCATAATGTAAAATTTGAAATTGTAGCGGGTACTTCCATAGGAGCTGTAAATGCAGCAATAATAGCCGCTCACAAAGGTAGTAACAATAGTGGGGTAGATAACGAAGATTCTGCCAAGATGCTTGAAAATTTCTGGTTGGAGCTTGCAGAAAATATTATGCCACCTTTACCATTGCCCCAGCAATTTTCATCAACTTATTCTACAGACGAGATGAGGGCTGTTTTCGCGTCGATGTACTCGGCTATCTATGGAAATCCAAAGGCCTTTTTTCCAAAATGGATTGTATCAAGTTTTTTCAATTACTACTTTCATCCATTTAAACCTCTGCCTTATCCGTTATTCGATATTACGCCTTTGAAGAAAACGTTGAGTCGTTATGTT
>JASHSN010000587.1 GCA_030038695.1 Nitrososphaeraceae archaeon | reverse complement strand
AAGCAATTCCTTGAATCTTTCAAAAACAAATATACAATCGTAAGGTCCAGGAGATGCCTCTGGATGAAATTGCACCGCAATTATCGGCTTAGATTCATGCTCAATTCCCTCTACTGTCTGATCATCTGTGTTTGAAAACCATGTTTTAAAACCAGTGTTTTCTAGACTTTTATGGTCAATCCCATATCCGTGATTCTGGCTAGTTATGTAAGTGCGATTATTTCGTAGATCTATACATGGCTTATTCTGTCCCCTATGCCCGAATTTTAACTTGTAGGTATCTGCGCCTGCTGCCAATGCTAGAATCTGTTGTCCAAGGCAAATACCCAATGTAGGAATGGATGCACTGATGAGCTGCTCTGCAGTTTTGATCACAGTTTTACAGACCTTTGGGTCTCCGGGACCATTGCTTATTACGATTCCCTTTGGTTCGTATAGCATAACTTCTTCAAAAGATGAATCCCACGGAAGGCTTACGACCTTGAAGCCTATCCTGAGAATATTACGTATGATACTATTTTTTGTGCCTGTATCTAGTAGTACGATGGTTTCCCTTGTATTATCGCCGTACTCTCGAGGTCTTGTTGTAGAAACTTCAGTCATGAAGTTGTGTTGGCTATATTCTTGATTTTTTGGAAGGTCGCACAATTCCCTGACGTCGATTTCCAAATTGGTCATCTTCCCTTTTTCTAGGACCGAAGAAGTGATTGCACCAGTCATTACTCCATTAACTCTTAGTTTCTTGGTGAGTTCTCTCGTATCTATATTGCAAACTCCTGGAATCCTTTCTTCGTACAACCACTCATCAAGGGTTTTGACACAACTCCAGTGACTCGCTGCTATCGATAGGTCGTGAATTATTAACCCTTTGACTTGTATTTTATCAGATTCAAAGAACCTCGGCAATCCAAATTCATCAATGTCATCCATACTCGGAACACCATAATTTCCAATTAAAGGATAGGTTAGACATAATATTTGACCACGATACGAAGGGTCTGTAAGAGTTTCCGTGTACCCCACCATACCTGTGTTAAAAACTACCTCACCCGTAACCTCAGCTTGAAAACCAAACCCAATTCCTTCGAATATGCTACCATCCTCTAGCATGAGTCTACCTCGGTTCCCAAAAAACTTTCGACTAAGTGTTGGAATTTTTGACCCTTACCAACTCTTCAGGACTACAAATTTAAGTTTTGCCCTCGATTCGTCAGCTCATCTTTGCAGTAATGGCTTGACAGACATTAACTACATATATACTACATTGGTAAATCCCATTGATGCCAAAAAAAGCTAGGCGGCAACAGAACGTCAAGAATACCAGATTAATCTTTTCCAAATACAAATATGCACTGATGATCTTTGGGGGCGTAGCAATAATTGTAGGATTAGCCGCCTATTTTGGAATGCGTTCTTTGATACCTGTGAATGGGAACGCTCCGACCTTAGCTCCGCCAATAAATACGTTTTTGAAAGCCAATTACTCTCCCCAAACAGGCTGGATGTTCACTAGCCCGAGCACGAATTCACGAACTAATGCCACATTTGACAGCCCGACAATTTTCTTAAAGTATGGTGAACTTGTGTCTGTTCATTTGATCAACGAGGATGCGGCGACACGATCTCTCCATAATCTCAATATAGACGCATTTAACGTACATACCAGAAACCTGGGCTATTTTGAAAGCCAGTCAATCACCTTCATCGCAAATAAAATTGGCACCTTCATTTATTATTGTAGCATACATCCGCAAATGAGGGGCCTCATAATGGTCAATCAATAAAAACTAACTTGTGATGTCAACCTATTTCAACCAACCAATTGGAATATCTTGATATACACCGTTTGGCAGAACCCTTCTAATCGAAATAGGCAGTGCATTAGCATCTAATTCAAATGTCGCAAGGGAGACGGAATCTCTCACATCTGGGGGTACTTTGATGAAGGCCGGGGCGCCCAAAGAAAGCTGTAAAGATCTAGCACCTGTGATTCTTGCCTTTTCGAACCTCGTAATTCGCGACGGTCCGATTAAGACTTCATTCTCGTTGGGGATGATCTCTTTAAGTTCGAAATCAACTTCAGTATAAGTTACAACTTCATTTTCAGGCCGCATCGATTTCCCGGGTGGGGCATCTCCTTGTAATTGGGCCTTTTCTTGTGTAATATCCTGTCTCCCGGTTATTTTTTTCTTGGATCTGGATAGACTGCTAGCACTTTTTTTTGCACGCGAGTCCATCGGCTTGGCAGTTTTAGTTTTGGAAGATGCCTTTTGATTAGATGAATGTTTAACAACCAAGAGTGCTCCAAAAGATAACAATTATATAATTAAATGTTGCGAATTTTTCAATGTCCAGTCAAAGCCATTTCCTTTCAGTTGGTTCGAACTAAGGTGGAGTATGATTAACACAGTTTCAAGGATACCTCTTAGCTTGGAAATATCGGATAAGGGAGTAGCAGAGTGTGAGATAATTCGTCATCTTTGCCCTGTCACGACTAAGGTAATCCTCACGGGCTTGCCGCTGAAAGACAGGATTCATAAGCTGCAAGAAGTTTTAGTTTATATGGAAACTGGGTTAATTATAGGGGCGGAGAAACAACGATCTCACTTTAGGCGCGGCGAAATGGCTTATCTAACATCCAACGGGTCAGTATGTATTTTCGTTAAAGACTGTCCAACAATAGCGACCATGAATCCCATAGGCTTAATTACATCCAATCTCAGGATAGTGGAATCTGCTCAAACAGGAGATGTAATGATACTCAGGCGTACTTCTTAGACCTGTGCAACAAGCTGATACACTCTGTGACCGCTATATCCGCCAACGCTTTTGACTATGCCTTTTGTTTCAAGTGATCTAACATACGCATTAGCTACAGAAACCTTTACACCCACTGCCCTTGCAACCCCTTGGATGGTGATGGCTTTTGTGCTTTGTATCGCTCTTCTGCCTTGCGATTCCTCCACTATGACAGAAAGCTGTTGTTTCTGCTGGACTTTTCCTGATGACTTCCTGGTCTCTTGCTTTTTTACAGGATTATCTCCTTGAGGACCAGAAGCTGGAGCAGATTTTTCAGATCCTAGAGGCTTTTTTTTGGTGCCGCCCACAGCCAATATAATAATTTGCGGGATATTATAAGGTATAGATCACTAAAAACTGATTTTATTTCTACCATTAGAATCAATGCAACAAACCTGTCTAAGGTTCTATTCTGCAACAAACCGATCCAAAAGGCATATGAAATGGTTGAGTTTTTCTCTTGGCACCACTGCGCCGCATGCTTTTTCATGTCCTCCGCCACTTCCACCTATTTCTGAACTTATTTGATTTACCACTCTTCCCAGATGAACTTTACAGGAACTATTCCCACGTATAGAGAGAATGTAGGAATCTATTTCCTCTTTTAACTTGAAGATTATGGCAACGGGTCTCTCTGATATGCCCAAAACAAAGTTTACTATGACACTTGCAGATAGCGAGGATTTACTTTGGGCATAGGCAATATTATTGCATTTGATTATAGATCCCTCAATTTTCTTTATAGCATCCGAAACCTTGTGTGCGTAATTTTCAGCTATCGAGAAACCACCCTCCACATCATGAGGATATTTC